>NZ_CABFUZ020000077.1 GCF_902143385.2 Methylacidimicrobium cyclopophantes | reverse complement strand
TCCGGCGGTCGGGCCGCCTCCGGACCGAAGGAGGAGCGCCCCTCCGCTTCCGCCCCGTGGTCTTCCCGACGCTCACCGGGCCTACTCCTCCGCCCGAGAAGCGATCAGCAGCGGGGAGTGGTAGCCGATGTCGACCAGCTCGGTCTTGGTAAACCCCACATAGGCAAGCCATTCGGCATACTCCTCGGCCGAGTAGACGCCTCCCTCTTCGGTGTTGAGGAACATCCTCATCCCAAAGAGCACTGCTTCGGGAGGCCCGGTCCGCTCCCGATTGGGGAGAAACTCGAGGATCGCGATCCGCCCTCCCCGCCGCAACGCCTTGGCGAGCCTCCGAAGAAGCTTCCGTGACTTTCCCTCCCCCTCTCCATGAAGGATATGGCCCAGGATCGCGAGATCGAACCGGTTCTCGGGAAAATCCACTTCCTGGATGTCTCCCGGGAGGTATTCGTATTGATCCGCCAATCCATGGCGCTCCCCGTACCGTCGTGTATGTTCGAGCACCCCCGGAAAATCGACCGCCGTGATCCGCGCATCCCGATCGGCATAGGCTACCGCGAGGCTCCAGACGCCCGACCCGCAGGCGATATCGAGGACGCGCATCCCCCGATGGGTCGTGCCAGCCCCCAGCGCCTTCGCGGCCGCGATCGCGGGCCTCCGGTTGGCGACGTGGAGAAAGCGGATGAGCTGAGGGAAGAACTCCTCGGCCCGCTTCTGTCGCTCCCCGGGCTCCGCCGCTGTCGCAAGCCCCCCTTTGCGCACGGCTTCGACGATATGGTCCCATTCCTGGTCTAAGACGCTCCCGTGGACCAAGTCCCCCAGGTAATCGGGGCTTCCCGGCACGAGCAGAGCTTCCGCGATCGGCAGCAGAGAATAGACCCCTTTTTCTTTCCCGAGGAGTTGCAGGGCGGTCAGGCTATCCAAAAGCGCCCGTGTTCCCCGGAGGCTCACTCCGAGGGCCGCGGCTACCTCCTCGGCCGTCCCCGGCTTCTTGGCGAACTCGAAGAAAACTCCCAGATCGACGGCCGCCCGAACGATGCGCGAAGCCTGCACGCTGTCGATGCAGGCCAAAAGGGGAGCTGGATCGAAATCGAGAGAGAACGAACGAGAATTCATTCCTTCCTCCTGGTTGGTTGCCGGAGTCCGGGCGAGCCCGATCTCCGCAATTACATCAATTGATTGATTAGATCTTCGACAATCTCTCCTTGTCAACTCTTCCGGAGGAAGGATCGTTCGCTCTCTCTTTCGACCGCATCTGCGAACACCGAGGCCCACCCCTGGTCTTTTTTCCCTTGCCTCGGCTCTTTCTCCGTACCAAAGTAAAAGGCCGATCGCGGGTGTAACTCAGTTGGTAGAGTGCAACCTTGCCAAGGTTGATGTCGCGGGTTCGAGTCCCGTCACCCGCTCACTATCCGGGGAATCTCCACTCCAAGCGCCGGAAGCTCCCCATGGCCAAAGCCCGGGGGAGCAAAGAAACGGAGCTACGTAGGGGAGGCTGCTTTCGGTTCTCCTGGGCTCTCGCTTCCGCTCTCGTCTCCCCGCCTCGGAGCCAGCACAACCGGGCGCAGAGGCGGAGCAGCCATCGCACCGGCATAGCTCTCACTCCGGCTTGCCGGAGCGGAGGGGCCGCTGCGCAGGCTCGGGATGGAACGGGGCGCAAGATCCCTACCGCTCATCTCGATCGGGTCCGTTCCTGTATGTGCCAAAGAGCGCACCGCTTCTTTCCACGGCTTCCCGGCCCCCTTCCGTCATCCGCCTGCCGATCAGAAGGGCGTAGGCTTTTTCCGGCGCTTCGGGCAAACCCTGGAACAATGCCAGCAGGCTAGCCCCACGGCTCGCTTTCAAGAAGAGCCTGGCGCGTCTGACCGCTCTTTCGACATCGCTCTTGTCAACGGTCTTCGACACCTCTACGGCGACGCATGCGGGCTTACCGCTGGCCAAATCCTTCCCGATCGCGAGAGCATTTGCTTTGCCGAGATCTTCGCCTTCCCGTTCGGTCAGCCTGCCGCTTTCCAAGGCCGTGTCGATGAGGGCATCCACCATCTCTGGGTCGAGCCGCCGAAGCTTCCGAACTTTCGCCCGCAGATAATTACCGAGTTTCCTGTTCGCATCGGACTCCATGCTCTTGCCGACGAAGAAATCCAACTCCAACTCGATCCCGTCAAACCGCTTCTCGGCCGCCTCCGTAAACTCCTCCATGGAGCGTTGGAACGCTTGCGTGGACTCGAGGAAAGACCGGAGCGTGGCGTTCGTTTCCGCCGCTTGTGCAGCGAGCTTTTCGATGGCCTGCCACACCCTTCGGAATTCGTCCTTCCGCTCGATTTCCGCCTTCTCAAATTTGGCGGGAAGCTCAAGCAACTCGTCGGTGAGGATTTCGCGACGTACCGCTTCCCTCCACTCCGGATGCTCCCGGAGGGCGGTCAGAATCTCGTCGGAGGATCGGTTGCAGGTGGTCCAGTTTCAGCGGCAGGGCTTTGTGTTTAGTCGGCTCGCGCCGTATTGCGGCTGGCAATCCTTTGCAGAGGAAGCGCTGCGGCTCTGGCAAACGTATGGCGAGCTGGCGCAACCGACGGTGATCCAACGAATCGGGCTGCGCTTTATCAATCGGATTGACTGCCCGCGGGAGGGATTTGCCCTCAAGGATTATCTCGTCGGTTCGCCCGAGTCTCCCGCATCGCTTCCGCTCCAGAGAGAGATGTTCCTGCATGAGGATACTTTCCGCGTGTCGGGAAGCGATTATTCGGTCCACCTCATTCGCACTGTGCGACTGCCGCAGCCGAACGCGGATCGCCTGTCGCTGATTCTAGGTATCGATGTTTTTGCCGCAGCTGAGGAACTGAACGGCGACGAGGCGCTTCGGAAACGACTTCCGGAGATGCGCTGGTTGAAAAACAAGATCTTTTTCAGCATGATCACTCTTAAAGCGAAGGATCTCTTCCAATGACCATGGCGATTGTGGGTGGTGTCAGCGAAGATGCTCAGTTCGTTGAACAAAAACTGGCCGACGGGCGCAGTAGCTGGGAGAACTCTGCGGTTTTTGGACAAAGCAGCGTCAAAGAAGCGTTGTACACCGTTGCCGAGGAGTGCCGTTCGCCTAATTGGGACGGTTATGGAGCGGTGCCGGTTTCGGAAGAGGCATATCGCCTGGCTTATCGCTTTTTGGAGGCGCTGCCCCTTGGATACGCGATGCCCACGGTGGGCGTGGAACCCGATGGGCAAATCACTTTCGAATGGCATCGCTCCGCGCGCCGGACGCTTTCGGTCAGCATCGATCCAGAGGGTAGAGTCCACTATTCCGCACTGCTCGGCGCGCGCAAAGAGCATGGGGAGGAGCCATTCTTCAGGGAGCTACCGCAACGAGTCGGGGAGCTGATTGATTCCCTGGGTTCACCCTGATGGCGCGTTCCGTGGACCGGCCCATCGCACCAGAGGAGCGAGTGGCTCGCTTTGTGACGGTTTCCCGGTGGGTAAGAGAAGACAGGACGATTCGTCCCGATGCTTTTGTACCTCCTCCCGACCTGCGCTTATCCGTGACCCGCCACGACGCCTTATCCGTTGAGGGGCTGTGGAGCATCGGCCGGGCAGTCGTTGCTCAGGTAGCAAGGACAAGAAAGGCCGAGCTTTCCGGGAGAGCGGATCGCTGCGTTCGGGACGTTCTGCGCTTCGGCCTCGCCACGGAGGCGGCTCCGGTCCCCGGCAATCCCTATCACGCCGAGATCGTCGGATGGCCCGCTGAGAAAGCCGCACAGAAGAACATCGCTCAGCAACTCGCCGCAATCGCCGCGTTCCGTCCGTGGACCTCTTCCTGAAAAGTCGTCCCTCGGCAAAGCTTCGGAAAATGGTGGCGACCGGATCTCTCCTTCCCCAGCGTTCGCCACAATGCCAGCGATTGGGAATGGGCGGCAGATCGCCGAACCATTGGTTTCTCTTTTCGTCCGCGAGGCGGCCGCCCCCGGCAATGGCGCAACCGGCGAGGCTATCCCCTCGAGATCCGGTCCGAGCGGAACGCGGGGCACCGGTTTGGAGCGCTCTCCAGGTGCGCCGCTTCCCTCCGGTGCCGAGGTGGCTCGAACGATCGAACAATCGGCTCCTGGAAACACTTCGTCTCCTCCCGCTTTTCTCCCAGCCGCCGACCTGGGCGGCCATGTAGCCAGTAGCGAAAACTCCTATCCTTCCGCATCAATGAGTTATCTTGCTATTCCGTGGAAGTCAGGTTAGAGGAGAATTGCTCCGCTTCCCAATTCCACCGCCCTGATCCCGCAAGGGCGTAGTCCTTGGAGAGCTTTCTCACCGCCGGCAGGCAGCAAACGACGGCATCCCGGCGAAGGAGGCAAGCCTCATCGGCTTCGGACCGTCGCTTCTTCGAGCGCCGCGAGCTGCTTCCGGAAGAGGACCGGCTCGGTGGTGGGAAGATTGCAGACGAAGTTTCGGCAGAGGTAGGCCGTAGGCTTGCCGCCGAGAGACCGCACCCGGGCGTAGAAGTCGGCCTCCTTGGCGAAGAAGGAGCGGGTGGCATTGTCGTCGAGGAGCGCCCAGACGGCACCGGGAAGGAACTTCCGCCAGAGGATCCGAAGCATCTCCCGCATTGCCGGGGCTTCCTTGCTTCCGGCGAGGACGATCTGCGAGGCGGGCAAAAGATACTCTTCGAGCGCGACGAGCCCCATCGGGAGAGCGAGCGGGGATTGCTCCATCCGGCCGGCGAGGGCTTGCAAGGTGCGTTCCGCCCTCTCGGTCCAAGCCGAACGGCCAAGCAGATGAGCCAACTGGAGCAGGTTGAGGGCCGACATCGTGCTCGAGGAGGGCTCCGCGTCGTCGGAGTCCTCCTTCATCCGCAGGAGCACGCTCGGATCCCTGCCGCTCGAGCTGAAGTAGCCGCCATTCTTCTCGTCCCAGAAGAGACGATCGCACTCCTTCTGGAGCACGACGGCCCATACGAGGCGAGAGGTGTCGAAGCTCGCCTCGTAGAGGACGATCAGCCCGCGAATGAGGCAGGCGTAGTCTTCTGCGAAACCGACGACCTCCGAAGGACCACGAATCCATCCTCTCCGAAGCCTTTCGCCGTTTGCGTCGCAGAGGTGCTTCCGGAGGAAGTCGGCGCAACGGCTCGCGGCAGCGAGATAGGCTTCATCGCCGAGCAGCTGGTAGGCCTTGGCGAAGGCCGCGATCATGAGACCATTCCAGCCGGTGATGATCTGATCGTCCCGGTGCGGACGGGGGCGCTTCGCGCGAATCTCGAGGAGCCTTGCGCGGCTCAAAGCGAGCCGCTTCTTCATGTCCGGTTCGCTCACCCCAAACCGTCTTGCGGCTTCCGCAACGCTATGGCGCTCGAAGAGGACGTTCTTGCCACGAAGCTCGCCGTGGGGGTCTCCTTTGGTTGAGGCGTTGCCCGCCGGCTCGACACCATAGACGTAGTCCAATTCGGCCGCCCGTTCTTTGCCGAGAGCCGCTTCGATTTCATCCGCAGTCCAGACGTAAAAGGCGCCTTCGGCCTTTTCGTCGGATCCGGCCCGAATCGCGCTGTCGGCATCCTCCGCGGAGCAGAATCCCCCCTCGGGCGAAGCCAGCTCGCGCAAAACGTAGTCGAGGGTCGCACGGGCGGTCTCCGCGAATTCTTCTCGCCCCGTGATTTGATAGGCAAGGAGATAGGCTTCAGAGAGTTGCGCTTGATCGGAAAGCATTTTCTCGAAATGCGGGACCTGCCACCGGTCGTCGACCGAATAGCGGTGGAAGCCGCCTCCGAGATGGTCGCAAATGCCTCCGCGCATCATCTTTTCGAGAGTGAAGGTGGCCATGTCGAGGGCGCGCCTCCCCTCCCGGCTCTTCGCTCCGACCCGGTAGGCCTCGTGGAAGAGAAAGATCAGCGCCGAGGGGCGCGGAAACTTCGGGGCCGGTCCAAAGCCGCCCTCACGCGGGTCGAAGCGGCCTTCCATTTGCTGGAGCCCATTGGAGAGAAGGGAGGCAACGAGAAGGACGTTCGAGCTCGGGCCGATGCCGGCGAAGCTTTGGAGCTGATCGACGATCTGGGCGGCCCCGGCACGGATTTGGGGCTCCCGTTCCTTCCACGCTTCCGCGATGCGCTCGAGCACCGTGAGGAATCCCGGGCGGCCGAAGGCGTCCTTGGGCGGAAAATAGGTGCCGCCGACAAAAGGCTTGAGGTCGGGAGTAAGCCAGACGCTCATCGGCCAGCCGCCGCCGCCCGTAGTCGCCTCGACGAAGGTCATGTAGACGCGGTCGAGATCGGGCCGCTCCTCGCGATCGACCAGGATGTTGACGAAATGCTCGTTCAGGTAGGAGACGATCCTCGGATCGCGGAACGATTCGCGCTCCATCACGTGGCACCAGTGGCAGGTGGAGTAGCCAATCGATAGGAAAATCGGCTTATCTTCCTTGCGGGCCTTTGCAAACGCCTCCTCGCCCCATGGGTACCAGTCGACCGGATTGTGGGCGTGCTGCAGGAGATAGGGAGATTTCTTCTTTGCGAGCCGGTTGGTGTATTGGAACTTTTCCCCGGCGGCTTGCTCGGGCGGGGGGGAAACGAAACCGCCGGCTGTTTCGGGAGCCGCC
>NZ_CABFUZ020000076.1 GCF_902143385.2 Methylacidimicrobium cyclopophantes | reverse complement strand
CGCGGCAAGAGGCGCGCGGCGGCCGAGGGAAAGACGAGCCGGTCGACGGCCAGCCGTTCCGGACGAGAGTCGACGAGGAAGAGATCGAGGGGAAGGAGCGAAAGAATCCGTGCCAGAGCCAGACCGACATGGCCCGCTCCGAAGAGGGCGACTTGCTTCCGCTCCCAGAAGAGCGGCTCGAGCAAGATCGACACCTCTCCCCCGCAGCACTGGGCACCCCACTCCCCCTCCGCCGGATTCAAGCGGAGCTCGAGCCGGCGGGGCGTCCGCGTCTTTTCCGCGAGCATCTTCTTGGCCGCTTCCAGCGCGCTCTTCTCGAGGTTTCCTCCGCCAATGGTGCCGAAGCTTTCCTCGCGGGTGACGATCATCTTCGCTCCCGCTTCCTGCGGCGCATGGCCGCGGATTTCGATCAGGGTGATTAGAATCACCTCGGGATGAAGAGGAAGCAGTTGCGCGAGCTTTCCCGGCCAGTCCCAACGCATTCGATCACCCTTCTTGCTTCTTTGCTCGGCTCCGCGCCGCTTCCACCGCCCAGTAGATCTGTTCCGGGGTCGCGGGAAAGCCGAGCTCGACGGCGCCCGGACCGAAGGCCGCGATCGCTTCTTGAATCGCTTCCCGGACCGAAAGGGCCAGAAGCAAGGGGGGCTCCCCCACCGCCTTCGATCCGCCAATGACACCGGGCTGCGCCGCATCCGAGAGGAAGCGAACCTCAAAATGTTCCGGAAGCTCGCTCGCCGACGGGAGCTTGTAGGTGGAAGCATCGGAGGTAAGGAGCTTCCCCTCCCGATCCCAGAGGAGCTCTTCGCAGAGGACCCAGCCGATACCTTGAAAAAACGCCCCTTCGACCTGGCCGCGATCGATCGTCGGGTTGAGGGAGTTTCCGACATCTTGGAGGATGTCGACCGCCAGCAGGCGGCATTCTCCCGTATGGCCGTCGACCTCGACTTCGGAGACGG
>NZ_CABFUZ020000075.1 GCF_902143385.2 Methylacidimicrobium cyclopophantes | reverse complement strand
CTCGACCGGTGGCCGGAGGCTCTGGGACGGCTCGAGCGGTGGGCGGCCGAGGGCAAGCTCCGCCACCGGGAGACGATCGTCGAGGGTCTCGAAAACGCTCCCTCCGCCCTTTCGCTCCTCTTTCAAGGAAAGTCTCTCGGGAAATTGGTGGTCGCGATCTGAGCGCGGCCGGGAGTCGGAGAGGAAGCAGGGATCATGGACTATCTCCTCGCCCTCGATCAAGGAACGACCAGCTCCCGAGCCCTGCTCCTCGACCGGAAGGGCCGGGTGGCCGCCCAGGCGCAGAGGCCGGTCTCGATCCGCTCCCCCCGGCCCGAATGGGTCGAGCAGGATCCCGAAGAGCTCTGGGCGAGCCAGGAAGCCGCGGCCCGAGAAGCCCTCGAAACGGCGCGGGTTAGCCCGCGGCAGGTGGCCGCCATCGGCATCGCTAACCAGAGGGAGACCTTCCTCCTCTGGGAGAGGAAAACCCTCCTTCCCCGAGGGCCCGCCCTCGTCTGGCAGGATCGCCGTTCCTCCGGCCTCTGTGCGCGGCTCCAGGCCCAGGGATGGGAAAAGACCATCCAGGAAAAGACCGGCCTCCGGCTCAACCCCTATTTTTCCGGGACGAAGTTCCTCTGGCTCATGGAGCATCTCCCGGAGCTCCCACGCGCGCTCAATCGCCTCTGCTTCGGGACGGTCGACAGCTGGCTGCTCGCCAAGCTTTCCGGGGGGAAGCTCCATGCCACCGAGGAGTCGAACGCGTCAAGGACCCTCTTGTACAACCTCTCGGAGCGGTGCTGGGACCCGGAGCTCCTCTCCCTCTTCCGGATCCCCGCCTCGATCCTCCCCGAGGTCCACCCCTCGGCGGG
>NZ_CABFUZ020000074.1 GCF_902143385.2 Methylacidimicrobium cyclopophantes | reverse complement strand
TCGCCTGGAAATTCTAGCCGAGCTGGCGCTGCGCTCCGCGGCGGAGGCGGATGGTCTTCGGCGCCCTTTGCGCGATCCGGCGGTCCGGCCGCTTCGTGGGGCTTGGCTTTCCCCCGCGCAGGATCCCTCCCGCTTCCTACAGCTCCGGCCGGACCATCCCTTCACCTCGTCCAGGCGAGAACGTTGCCTTCCCGCACGGCGGTCCGAACGACCGTCTCCGATCCGCTTCCCCGGAGACGAACCAGGAAATCCCCCTCCCCTTGCCAGCGCGCCTCGAGCGCCCTCGGACCACGACCCAAGCCGGAGCCGAAGAGCTTTCCGGCTGCCTCCTTGGCGCACCAGAGCCGAAAGAATCCTTCCTGCGCGTTTGCTTTGGCGAAAGAAGAGACCGCCTTCCGCTCCTCCTCAGAGAGCGCCTCCCAAAGGAGTTCGCCGGGCTCCCGAATCGGCTCGAGATCGACCCCGATCGGAGCCTCGGAAGCCGCTCCGAGGGCAAAGCCCGACGCATGCGCCAGGCTCAAGTGGGGAGAGGAAGCGAGGGGAGCATCGCAGAGACGCGGCGCGCTCCCCCGTTCGCCTACGAGAGCGAGCGCGCGCAGATGGGGCGATGGGGAGCTTGGGCTTACGGAGCCGAGCAAGAGCCGCAAAGCCTCCTTGAGCGCGAGACGGCCCAGGAGCCACTCCCGGCGGCCGAGGATCGGCCGATCGAGGCTCTTCCACTCGACGAGCTCCCGCGCTTGGAGAGAGCCGCGAGCCAGGAGTTCTTCGGGAAAGTCCCCCCAGGCCGTCGCAGGGAGCAGGATGGCGGCGGTCCTCGCGGAGCGCCCCGAGAGCTCGATCGGCTCGCCGAGAAACCGGGAGCCGGAAGAGAGCGCGAAGTCGGTCAGCTTCTCCGGGAGACGGAGGCTCCATCCCCTCCATCCTTCCACACGGAGCCAAGAGCGTTCCCGGGAATCGACCAGCTCGGCGTTCGCGAGCAAGATCGGTCCCTTCTCCTCTCGGATCGTGATCCCCGCCCGAAGGCGGCTCCCGGGGGGAGGCGGTGGGCCGTAGACCTCCAAGTGGGAAAAGCCGACGGGGAATACGATCCGCCCCTCCCGTCGAGCCCAGAGCGCAACGAGCTGGGCGATTCCGTCGAGGAGCTGCGGATCGCAGAGGAGCTCGGGATTCGGTCGCGAGCGGAAGAGTCCTCCCCGCGGTCGAACGAGGAAGTGGCCGAGGGCGATTTTCCGCCCGAGGAAGAGTGGGCCGACGAGGCAGCGGAGGGACGGACCGTGGAAGAGCAGTCCCCGCGCATAGGCCTCTTCCCCGGTGAGCGATCTCTCCCCCCCTTTTTCGACCGCTCCAAAAGAGAAGGAGATTTGCGCGGAATACCGGTCCGCAAAGAGCGCAAGCCCGGAGACGGCCGCGCCCGCTTGCTCCTCCGGATGGAGGGAGACCACGACCTCGACCGGCCTTCGCGAGGCTTTGCACGGACGGCTCTCCGCCCGCAGGACGGTGCGGATCGGTTCCTCCACGCTGATCCACCGGGAGGCATGCACCCGGCGAAAGCCCACCCATCCGAGACCGGGAGCCAGGCAGGCCGCCGCTTCCGCCATCGCTTCCAGGCTCATCGCCAGGGGAAGGATGGCCAAAGAGCCTTCCGGGGCCCGCTCCCCGGGCGTAAAGGGGAAAAGGTGATCCGCCAAGAAGAGAGCTTCGTCGAGCGAGAGGCAACTCTCGACCTCCACGAAGCGCTCGGGAGAAAACCGGAGGATCTTCCCCAAAAAAGGAAGCCGGCAGGCCGTGGAAGCCGGATCGGGAGACCGAATCATACGACTTCCAGGAGGAGTCCCGCGATCGTCAGACCCGGGCCGAAGGCCAGCGAGAAGACCCGGGTCCCCGGCGGGACCGC
>NZ_CABFUZ020000073.1 GCF_902143385.2 Methylacidimicrobium cyclopophantes | reverse complement strand
CCACCAGCGGGCGGCCGCCCGCAAGTCGCGGCCCACCCCCCGTCCCAGGGCATAGAGGTCGCCCAAATTAAGCTGCCCGAAACGCTCCCCGGCGCTGGCGGCCCTCCGGAACCAGCGGGCAGCCTTGCGGTCATCCTGCGGGACCCCTTGCCCCGAACGGTACAATACGCCCAAGTGGTTTGCCGCCAGCGCTCTCCGTCCCATTGCCGCCCGGCGGTACTAGCGGGAGGCGCGAAAGAAATTTCGAGACACTCCCCACCCATGGTGATAGCAAAGGCCCAAGAGCTCCTGGCCTTCCGCATCCCCCCTTTCGCCGCCCGAAGCAGCCAAGCCGCAGCGGCCTTGGAGTCGGGCTTCCCTCCTCTCCGCTGCAGAAAGAGCTTTCCGAGGGAACGGGCTGCCGCGGGTTGGCTCTTCCGGGCCGCTTCCTCGTACCAGCGTACGGCGGCGGGCAGCTCGCGGGCCACCCCCAGTCCCTGCTCGTAAAGACGGCCCAGCCGGTATTGCGCATCCGCCGCACCCGACTCCGCAGCACGTCGATACCAGAGGGCGGCTGCCGCGGGATCGGATGCTCCGCCGAGCCCTTCCTCCAGAAAGAGTCCCAGCCGATAGCCGGCTTCCGCATGGCTGTTTTCCGTGGCCAGCCGGTACCAGCGGCGCGCTTCCGACGAATCGGGCCTCAGCTCCAGCTCGGAAAAAGGAAATCCGAGAGGCGGCGGAGGCCGCCCGGTGCCGCGCCCCGCCCAAAAAGGAGCTTGCTCTCTTCTGCTCCAGAGCGCCCAGCCATATTCGTAGATTCCCCCGATGCCGTACCGGAGTTCGGAAGGGCCGGCCTCGGCCGCCCTGCGCAGCCAGCAGAGGCCTTTCCCCGGATTGCACGGGACTCCGCCGTAGCGGAGCAGCAGGGTGCCGAGCCGCCACTGCGCCTGCTCCACGCCCTGTTCCGCCTCTCGTTCGTACCAGCGCGCGGCCTGTAGACGATCCTTCCGAATCCCGAGCCCTCGATCATAAAGGAGGGCGAGGTTCATCTGCGCGGCGGCCAGCCGTTCCTAAAACCATGGA
>NZ_CABFUZ020000072.1 GCF_902143385.2 Methylacidimicrobium cyclopophantes | reverse complement strand
CCCCCCCGCCCCTTCTCCTTTGCCACCGTCGCCGATCCCTTGGGTTGGCACGAGCAGGGGGATGGAAAGTTCTTCCTCGGGCTCTGCATCGAAAACGGCCGCATCCTCGATCGGCCGGAGCGGCGACTGCGCCAAGCGCTGCGGGCGGTCGCCACCGAGTTCGGCTTTCCCATCCGCCTCACCGCCAACGGGAATCTCTTTTTGGCCAATATCCCGCGGGAGCGGAAGGTCCAACTGGGCGAACTTCTCGCAGGCTACGGGGTTTCCTCTGCTCCTCCAAGGACCGCGACGAGGAGCATCTGCCATGCCTGCGTCGCCCTCCCGACCTGCGGACTCGCCCTCGCGGAGAGTGAACGTGTCTTCCCGGCGCTGATGGACAAAATCGACGGAATCCTGGAAGATCTCGGTCTGCAAGAGGAGCCGATCCTGATCCGGATGAGCGGCTGCCCGAACGGCTGCTCCCGGCCCTACAACGCCGATTTGGCTTTCGTCGGCCGCGCTCCCGGCAAATATGCCTTCTTCGCAGGCGGCAGCCTCGCGGGCGACCGGCTCGCGGGCTTGGAAAAGAAGAGCGTCGGCTTCGAAGAAATCCCCAGCCTGGTTCGCTCCTACTTGGAAGCGTTTGCGCGGGAGCGTCTGCCCGAAGAGAGCTTCAGCCAATATTGGGCGCGGACCCGCCCGCGC
>NZ_CABFUZ020000071.1 GCF_902143385.2 Methylacidimicrobium cyclopophantes | reverse complement strand
CGGCGGGCCTCGCCGCAGCGACGGCATCGAGCGGCCTTGGAATTCGCCCGAGTTCCCAAAGAAGCCAAGCGTAACTTTTCTGGGGGTTCTTGTCCTTGGGCAGAAGGATCGCCTTCTGCACGAAATCGACGGCGCTGATCGCCAGAGGGGACCAGAGCATCCTCCAGCCTGCGTCTTGCAGTGCTTGAACTTGCGCGGCCGTAGTCGAGGAGTCGTTGACGAGTGCGTCGACGGCCGAGCCGAGGCCGGTTTCCACTTTGCGGTTGCCCAATCTCAACGCTCGATGGCCCTCCCGGATTCCCGCAGCCGGAGGAGGGGATTTTCGATAGAGGCTGCACTGCTGCAAGCGCCTAGGCCCTTGGGAGCGGAAGCGAAGGAGGATCGTCTCGTCTCCGTTGTCCCAGAGGAGAAAGTCGGGAGCGGCGAGCTCCCAGTATTTGAAAATGTCCCGCCAGCCTGGGGGGATGACGGGATTCGCTCCGGCCCGAGCTCCGGCTCGGTAGGCCATCGCATCGGAGGGCAAGAGCTCCACCAGCGTCGGATCCAAGTCGAGAATGAGAAAAAAGGACCAGCCTTGATTCGCTCTTTCCGGAAGTCGCAGCTCGACGCGTCGAACCCAGGGCCGAGCCGAGCCGGAAGCCTCGTAAACAGCCATCGAATCATTTCTCTCGATGCGATGAAGAGAAGCGCCGATGGCCGCCTCCACTCGAGCCACGGTCGCGGGTTGCAGTTGGCGGAGGGTGTCGATCCAAGCGAATGCCTCGCGCGGAGGAACCGGCCGAGCCACCCCTTCCTGTTCCAGCGCGACCTCAGGTCGCTCGGCGGCTGCGGCC
>NZ_CABFUZ020000070.1 GCF_902143385.2 Methylacidimicrobium cyclopophantes | reverse complement strand
GGCGGCGGGACTCGCCCGGCGGGTGGTCCGGCTCGACCCGCTGATCTGCGTGAAAGGCTGACTCATATGCGATGGGCATGGAAAATCGGGGTTGTTCGCGGAATCGGCATCTACGTCCACTTCACTTTCCTACTCCTGGTCACCTGGGTGGCCGTCGGCTCCTACATGGCACGGGGGAGCGCCGCCGACGCCATCTCCTCCATCCTATTCCTGATCCCCCTCTTCGCGATCATCGTCCTCCACGAGCTCGGCCATGCGTTGACCGCGCAGCGCTTCGGGATCCAGACACGCGACATCACCCTCTATCCGATCGGGGGGGTCGCCCGGCTCGAGCGGATGCCCGACGATCCCCGACAGGAGCTCCTGGTGGCTCTCGCCGGACCGGCGGTCAACGTCGTGCTCGCCGGCTTGCTCTACCTGATCCTCGTGCTGCGTGGAACGATGGAATCGTGGAGCGCCGTCCACTGGGTCAGCGGGAACCTCCTGCTCAACCTCTTTTGGATCAACGTCGTGCTTGCCGGGTTCAATCTCCTCCCCGCCTTCCCGATGGACGGGGGGCGCATCCTGCGGGCGCTGCTCGCCACCCGGATGGACGCGGTCCGGGCGACCCAGATCGCCGCGGCCATCGGGCAGAGCATGGCGATCCTTTTCGCCGTTTTCGGCTTCCTCTCCCACAATCCCTTCCTCCTCTTCATCGCCCTTTTCGTCTGGATGGGCGCCGCCCAGGAAGCGAGCGTGGCACAGGTGAAGACGGCTCTCGCCTCGATTCCAGTCAGCCACGTGATGATGACCGAGTTCCACGTCCTGGGCCCCGACGACCCTCTCCGGGTCGCGGTCCAACATCTCCTGGCGGGCTACCACCTCGACTTTCCGGTCGTTTCGGACGGGGAGGTGCTAGGCATCCTCACTCGAAGCAATCTCGTCGAGGGGCTCTCTCGCTATGGCGAAGCGGCCCCGGTCGCCGAGGTGATGAGCCGCGATTTCCTCACCGTGGATGCGTCGGAGATGGCGGAGGTCGCGATCGCTCGCCTCCAGCAGATGGAGCAGCGCTCGGCCATCGTGGTGCGCAACGGGGAGCTTGCGGGCCTGCTCTCCCTGGAAAACATCGGGGAATTTCTCCTGATTCGCGGAGCGCTCGCTCGGAGACGGCAGGGCACCCGAACCGCCTTCCCGCTGCCGTAGAGACGCGACCTCCCCGCTCGAAAGCCATCCCATGGCCGACCCGAACAAGATCCTGACGATCAACAGCGGCTCCACGAGCCTCAAGTTCGCCCTTTTCGAGATGGCTTCCTCGGAAAAGCGCCTCCTTTCTGGAAAGATCGAGCGCATCGGAACCCCGGAGGGCCTCTGCGAAGCCAAGGACGCCCGAGGCTCGACGCTTTGGGAAGAGCATCTCCCGCTCCCCGACCATCGAGCGGGGCTCACCCGTTTCTTTTCCTGGCTCCAATCGGCGGCCCCGAGCGACGGCCTCGATGCGGTCGGCCACCGACTCGTCCACGGCGGAGCCGTCTTCGGAGCCCCTCGTCTCCTGACCGCTCCCGTGCTCCAGACGCTGCAGGATCTATCGGGTCTCGCTCCCGACCACCTCCCGCACGAGCTGGAGGCGGTCCGCTCCATTCGGAAGCTCCGGCCGGGTCTTCCCCAGGTCGCCTGCTTCGACACGGCCTTCCACCGCTCGATGCCGTTTGCCGCGCGCACCTACGCCCTCCCGCTCTCCCTCCGAAAGGAAGGGCTGGTGCGCTACGGCTTTCACGGGATCTCCTGCGAATATCTGCTTTCGGTCCTCCAGCAGATTCTGCCTCCGGAGCGGGTGCTGGGCCGAATCGTGCTCGCCCATCTGGGCGGAGGAGCGAGCATGACGGCCTTGCACGGGGGGAAGAGCATCGACACCACGATGGGCTTCACGCCGACCTCGGGACTCGTCATGGGGACCCGCTGCGGGGACATCGATCCAGGAATCGTCCTCTACCTCCTGCGGGAGAGGGGTCTACGCCTGACCACCGTCGCCCGGCTCCTCTCCGAGGAGTCGGGCCTCCTGGCCCTCTCCGAACGCTCCGGAGAGATGCGCGAGCTGTTGGCGGCCGAAGCCACAGACGAGAAGGCCGCGGCCGCGATCGAGATTTTTTGCTACCAGGCTCGGAAGTTCCTGGGCTCCTTGGCTGCGGCACTCGGAGGGCTCGATCTCCTCGTCTTCTCCGGCGGCATCGGCGAGCACGCGCCCGAGATCCGCGAGCGGATCTGCGCGCCCCTCGGCTTCCTCGGCCTCGAACTCGATCCCGAGCGCAACCGGAAGAACGAGCCCCTCCTCTCCTCCCAGGGTAGCCGCGTCGAGGTTCGCCTCATCCCGACGGACGAGGAGCTGATGATCGCCCGGCAGACACGGGCCCTGGTCCGCTCGGGTCGCGCTTCGCTCGAACCGACCTCCCCCGAGCGCTAAAAGACTTCCTTTGCCTTGCGCGGCGGAAGAACTTCATCGTACGTTTTCTCGCCATGCGCCCTCCCGAGGAGCTCCGGTCCGACTTTCCCGCTTTGGCCCAAGCGGCGCACGGCCACCCCCTCGCCTATCTCGACAACGCCGCAACGACCCAAAAGCCCAAAGCGGTTCTCGATGCGGTCCGCAGCTTCTACGAGGAGGACTACGCCAACGTCCACCGCGGCCTCTACGAGCTGAGCATCCGGGCGACCGAGGCATTTGAATCCTCCCGGCGGCGGGTCGCCGATTTTCTCGAAGCCGCATCGCCCGAGGAGATCGTCTTCACCCGGGGAACGACCGAAGCGATCAACCTGCTCGCTTCCTCTGCGGGCCGCTCCCTGCTCCGGCACGGGGATGGGGTCCTCCTCACGGAAATGGAGCACCACTCCAATCTGGTTCCCTGGCAGATGCTCGAAGCCTCGGGTATCCGCCTCCATTTCCTACCGGTGGAGGACGAGGAGGGGAGGATCGACTGGGACCGGATCGAGCAGATGGCCGAAAGGCACCGGATCCGACTGCTCGCCTTCACCCACATCTCCAACTCGCTGGGCAAGCGCAATCCCGCCGCGGAAATCTGCGCCCGGGCCCGCTCGCTCGGCATCCTGACCCTGGTCGACGCCGCCCAGAGCGCCGGCCACCGGCGCCTGAGCGTCCGGGAGATCGGCTGCGACTTTCTCGCCTTTTCCGGCCACAAGATGTGCGCTCCGACCGGGATCGGCGTTCTCTACGGCCGACAGGAGCTCTTGGCCGCCCTTCCCCCCTATCAGACGGGGGGAGAGATGGTGACCGAGGTCCGGCTCGACCGGAGCGGCTGGAAAGCGCCTCCCCACCGCTTCGAAGCGGGCACGCCCAACATCGGAGCTGCGATCGGCCTTCGGGCGGCGATCGACTACCTGCAGGCGGTTGGACTCGATGCGATCGAGAAGCGCTTGTCCTCCCTGGCCGATCTCGCTGCCTCTGGATTGGCCGCCCTTCCGGGCGTGCGGGTTCTCGGGCCCCGGGGCCATCGGGCGGGAATCGTCAGCTTCGTCCTCGAAAAGGTACACGCTCACGATCTGGTCGCCTTTCTCGATCAGGAAGGGCTCGCCCTGCGAGCCGG
>NZ_CABFUZ020000069.1 GCF_902143385.2 Methylacidimicrobium cyclopophantes | reverse complement strand
CCTCGGCGCGCCGGGCTCGGATCTCCAGAGATCGGCCCTCGGCCTCGGCCAATAGCCGAAATCCCTCCAAGAGCGCTTCCATGAGCTCGTCGACTCGCAGCCGTTCCCAATGGAGCACGAGACCGCCCTTTTCCGCGCGGGCCAAGAGGAGCGCCCGATCGAGGTGGTGTCCGAGGCGGTCGAGCTCCGCTTCGATCTGCTCGGCAATCGCCGGATCGACCTTCTCCACGACGCGCTCCATCCGAAGTCGCGCGAGGGTCAGCGGGAGCTTGAGCTCGTGAGCGATCCGGGCGGAAGCGCGATCGACTTCCGCCAAGGTTTCTTGGATTCGATCGAGGAGGCGGTTGATTTCTCGGGTCAAGGCGTCGATTTCCGGATCTCGTTCATCCGCATGGACCCGTTGCCAGGGATTTTGCGGATCGAGCAGGGAAAGCTGGCGCCGCAGGGAGCGCAGTGGTCGCCTGCCAGCGGTTGCCGTGAAAAGTCCGATCCCGAGGAAGACGGCAAGCATGGTCAAGGCATAGCCGGCCTCCCATCGAACCAGTTCGCGCCGATGCTCCGCCGTCCGCAAGAAGCGCGCTTCGCG
>NZ_CABFUZ020000068.1 GCF_902143385.2 Methylacidimicrobium cyclopophantes | reverse complement strand
CCGCCTCGGCCGCTTCGACGACGGCCGAGACATCCTTATACGCTCCGGGGGCCTCTTCGGCTACCCCGCGGTGGGAGCGGGCGCGAATGAGAATGCCGCGGCGAGCGAGCTCGTCGACGATCTCCCGGCCTTGCCAAGTCCGCGCGGCTTGGTTTCGGCTCATTTGCCGGCCGGCCCCGTGGACCGCCGAGGAGAAAGCCCTCTCCTCGCTCTCCGGAGCCCCGGCGAGGATGTAGGAGCAGCTGCCCATGCTCCCGCCGATGAGAACGGGCTGCCCCCAGCGGGTGAACGGGCTCGGAAGATCGGGATGGCCCGGACCGAGGGCGCGCGTCGCCCCCTTGCGATGGACGAAGAGCCGAAGGGGCCTGCCGTCCACCCTGTGGAGCTCTTCCTTGCAGGTGTTGTGCGAAACGTCGTAGAGGAGGGTGAGGCGCTGCTCCGGGAAGAAGCGCCCGAAGACCTTCCGGATCCGGTCGGTGAGGATCTGGCGGTTCGCCAAGGCGCAGTTGATGCCGGCCCGCATGGCCCCAAGATAGCGCCGGCCGAGCTCCGAAGAAAGAGGAGCGGAGGCGAGCTCCC
>NZ_CABFUZ020000067.1 GCF_902143385.2 Methylacidimicrobium cyclopophantes | reverse complement strand
CGCACGGAGTGCGGCGGCAAGCTCCTCGATGCTCCCCGAAAACTCCACGAAAAGATCGACACCCACCAAGGCCTTGCTTTCTTCCCGGCGGTGAAAAGGGAAATCAGACTTCGGGTTCGGCCTGTCCAGGCCATAGCGAGCTGGCTTGAGGGTTTCCGGCGTTTTCCCGAGATTCGCGATCACCGCCTGCCCGAACTCCTTGGTTCCCACTTTTTGGCGGCTCTTTCCCTCTCGGAAGATATCGTAGGTATGAATGCCCTCCTCAAGCGTCCGCAGCCAAGCGTTGTGCATCCGTTCCGCAACCTCCCATTGACCGATGTGGAGAAGCATTTGCACAGCGGCCAAGAGGAGTCCCGAAGGATTCGCCACGTTCTGTCCGGCACGGCGAGGGGCCGAGCCATGAATCGCCTCGAACATGGCGTAATGGGACCCGATGTTGGAGGAGCCTGCTAATCCTACCGAGCCTGCGATCTGTGCGACAACGTCCGAGAGGATGTCTCCATAGAGATTTGGAAGAACCACGACATCAAATAGTTGTGGTGTATCAGCAAGCTTTGCGGCGCCGATGTCCACGATCCAATGTTCCTTCAAGATCTCCGGATATTCGGCACCGATCTCGTCGAACACCTTGTGGAACATTCCATCGGTCAGCTTCATGATGTTGTCCTTCGTGAAGCAGGTGACCTTCCCCCGCTTGTAAGAACGCGCGTACTCGAAGGCGTAGCGGATGATGCGCTCGCTGCCGGGTCTCGTCATGATCTTCAGGCACTGATAGGAATCGACGCTCTGCCGGTGCTCGATGCCTCCATAGAGATCCTCTTCGTTCTCCCGCACGATCACGACATCGAGCCCGGGCTGCTTGCTCTCCACGAAGGGGACATAGGAAGCACAGGGACGGATGTTCGCATAGAGACCCAGCGCCTTGCGCACCGTTACGTTCAGGCTCTTGAACCCGCCACCTTGCGGTGTAGTGATCGGCGCCTTCAGGAATACTTTCGTTCGGCGCAAGCTTTCCCAGGCGCTCGGCTCGATCCCGCTCGAATTCCCGCGAAGGTAGACGTTTTGCCCTATCTCGATCGTCTCCAGAGCGAGTTCCGCGCCCGCCGCGGCGAGCACATCCAACGTAGCGCCCATGATCTCCGGACCAATGCCATCCCCGTACGCGACGGTTACCGGTACTTTCCTCATCTTCTCTCCGTTCCTCCCGATGTATTGGGTTAGTTGACTCTCGAGAGCTCCGTTGGCCAAGAGATTCTTTTCCTGCGAGCCGCTTTTTTTGGGAAAGGGCTTCGGCGGTTGACAGACGAACCCGTCTTTATTATTTCTGAATATTGATCGTTTGCCTTGCTTCCGCTCCGCGTGGAGCCTCCTACAACGGGGCTACGCGGGAAGGAAAAAGCGGACCCCGAAGACCTCATGCGTGGAATGCGCGATTTGCGTTCGTGGCCACTCCTTAGCCTCTTTGCAGCCTTCCTTCTCGTTTTTGTAGGCGGCTGTGCTCAGACCCACTATTACCCTTACGTTGGAGCGAACACCCAGCTTGGAAAGGGTGGAGGGGGAGAGCGGATAGTCAACGGAATCGAAGTCTGGAGCGACGGGCTCCCGACACGTCGTTATACGATTATCGGGGTGGTCCACGACCATCGGAGCGGACTCCTTCATTCCACTCTGCTCAACGACGTGACGAAAAAGGCGAGGAAGATGGGAGGCCAAGGCGTGATCGAATACCAAGCCTACTCGACCGCCATGAGCTCTTTCGCCGCCTCGGCCAGCGGCTTCGGGAGCAACGCCGATCAGCTACCGCAGGCTTACGGCCCGACTGCTTCCTCTTGGCTCGCCTTCGCGGGACCCGCCTCCGCTGGTC
>NZ_CABFUZ020000066.1 GCF_902143385.2 Methylacidimicrobium cyclopophantes | reverse complement strand
GCGACGCGGGGAGCCGCTTCGAGGGCGGCTCGAGCGTCGAGGAAGAGGGCGCGGGTGCGGCGGGCGAGCAGATCTTCCAGGGTGAGTGCGCTCTCCTTGCGGATTCCCCAGAGGATTTCGGCGAAGGTGTAGGGGAGAGCCGGGTGGATCGGAAGGGAGGCGCCGGGCTCGGAGGAGCCCAGCCGGTCGATCTCCTTTTGCTCGCTTCCGTAGACCGAGGGGGAGTCCTCTTTCTCGGCGGGGGCTCCATGGAGGGGAGTGGTTTCACTCTTCGAGGGGCGGTGGGGGAGCCCGTGGATCCGCTCGGCAAAGTCGATGCACTCCTCGCCCATCCTCCGGTAGCTGGTCCACTTCCCTCCGGCCAGCGTGATGAGACCGGAAGGGGAGACAAAGAGCGCATGCTCGCGGCTGAGCTCCGCCCGGCTCTTTCGGCCGGGCTCTGCCAGCAGGGGCCGGAGGCCCGAGAACGAGGCGAGGGCTTCGGAGGGGAGGGAGAGGGAGCGGGAGATTTCGGAGCGGAGGAGCGCTTCTTCGGCGGGGGAGATCTGCGGGCTCTCCTCGGGCTCCTCGACGGGAACCTCGGTGGTGCCGAGGAGGAGACGGCCAAGCCAAGGGATCAGGAAGAGGACTCTGCCGTCGGAGGTCTTGGGGAGGAGGAGGGCATCTTTCCCCGGGAGGAAGGAGGGGAAGACCAAATGGCTCCCCCGGCTCAAGGCGAGCTTCCGTTGGGTTTGGGGCTCGTCGAGCGCCCGGAGGCGATCGGAAAAGACGCCGCTTGCGTTGATCACGATTCGGGCGGATGTGGAAAACTCCCGGCCGGAGAGCCGGTCGAGCAGGACGGCGCCGGTGATCCGTCCGGAGCGTTTGGCGAAGGCGAGAAGCTCGACGGCGTTGAGGGCGACCCCGCCGGCATCCTCGAGGGTGCGGAAGAGCGCGATCGCCATCCGGGCGTCGTCGAACTCGGCATCCCAGTAGAGGACCCCTCCCCGCAAGCGATCGGTTCGGAGGGCCGGCAGCCGCTCGACGGTCTGTTGGGGAGAAAGCCACTCGACCTCTCCGAGCCGCTGGGAGCCCGAAAGGCTCTGGTAGAGTCGCAGCCCGGAGAGATACCAGGGGATCTCCCAGCTCCGGTAGATCGGAACTACGAAGGGGAGCGGCTTGACCAGATGGGGAGCGTTCCGGAGGAGGAGAGAGCGCTCCCGGAGGGCCTCTCGGACCAGCGAAATCCGTCCTTGGCGCAGGTAGCGCACCCCGCCGTGGATCAGCTTGCTCGACCGGCTCGAGCTGCCCCGGCCGAAGTCGGCCTTTTCGATGAGGAGCGTCCGGTAGCCGCGGCCGGCC
>NZ_CABFUZ020000065.1 GCF_902143385.2 Methylacidimicrobium cyclopophantes | reverse complement strand
AGGCCCGCTTCGGCTCTTCGAAGAGCACGCGGAGGGGAATGAGCGGGGGGAGCTTCCCTTGGGGCGGAGCGGCGCGGAGGAATGCCGCAGCCGGCAAGAAGCCGGCGAGGAAGAGGGAAGCGGCGGCGGAGCGGCGGAGCAAGATCGAAGGGCGCATGGCGATTGGTCCAAGGAACCTAGGGAAAAAGGTCTACCATGGCAACCCCGCTTTCGAAGGGCCCCTGAATCGGTGGTCCACATGGCCCGTTGCCCTCTGCGGGATCTCTTGGAGGATGCGTCTGTCGATCCGGTCGGCCGCGCAGGGAGCGACCCGCCACTTTTTCCTGGAGTCGACGACTCGCTCTAGCGTCCTCCGAGCCTCCCGTCGAGAGCCCAGTTGACCATCGCCACGTTCACCACGGGCTCCCCGAAGAGCCCGAGCCAAGAGTTGGTGGTATACCGGGCCAGGACCTTCCGCAACTCCGTGTGCGAGATCTTCCTCTCCCGTGCCACCCGGGGCAGCTGGAGAAGCGCGTTGGCGAGGCTGATGTGCGGGTCGAGGCCGCTTGCCGAGGCGGTCACGGCGTCCGCCGGGATGCGCTGGTCCGGGGAAAGGAGATTTTCCTTTCGGTAGTCGGCGATGCTCCGGGAGACCGCCTCGACGAGCTTCCGGGAGCTCGGAGCCAAGTTTCGGCCGCCGGAGGCGGTTGCGTCATAGCCCGCTTCTCCCGCCGCCGAAGGGCGCGGATGGAAATACTGCGGCCCCGAAAAGTTCTGGCCGAGGAGAGCCGAGCCCAAAATCGTTCCGTCGGGGGCGCGCACGAGGCTCCCGCTCGCCTGGAAGGGAAAGAGGAGCCGTCCGGTCCAATAGACGGCCAGGGGATAGAGTCCCCCGAGAAGAGCACCCAGCACGACCGTCAGGACGAGCGCAATCCGCAGCCGCATCCAAAATCCTTTCATCGCCAACCGACTACCTCCATGGAAGAAGCCCCAGCAGCCAATCGATCGCCTTGATTCCCAGGAAGGGGGCCACCAGACCGCCCAACCCGTAAATCGTGGCGTTGCGCACCAGCAGGGCCTGGGCCGTCAGCCCGCGCAGCCGAATGCCCTTGAGCGCGAGCGGGATCAACGCGACGATGATGAGCGCATTGAAGATCACGGCACTGATGATCGCGCTCTCCGGACTCCGCAGCTTCATGATGTTGAGGGGGGCGATGGCGGGGAAGGTACCCATCAGCATGGCGGGAATGATGGCAAAATATTTCGCGACGTCGTTGGCCACGCTGAAGGTGGTCATGGCCCCCCGGGTCACCAGGAGCTGCTTGCCGATCTCCACGACCTCGATGAGCTTGGTCGGGTTGCTGTCGAGGTCGACCATGTTCCCCGCCTCCCGGGCGGCCTGCGTCCCCGTGTTCATCGCAACCCCCACGTCGGCTTGGGCCAGAGCCGGCGCGTCGTTGGTGCCATCGCCGGTCATCGCGACCAGATGTCCCCCCTCCTGCTCGCGGCGAATCCGAGCCAGCTTCGCCTCCGGGGTCGCCTGGGCCAAAAAGTCGTCGACCCCCGCCTCCATCG
>NZ_CABFUZ020000064.1 GCF_902143385.2 Methylacidimicrobium cyclopophantes | reverse complement strand
TCGCCCGCCGTCTCGCTCGCCGCCGGGCCGAGCATAGGTGGCCGAACTTCCCGGTCGGCGTCAATGTGGGGAAATCCCGGCAAACCGATCTCGATCGGGCGACCGGCGACTATGTGCGTGCCTTCTCCCTCCTCCGCGCCTACGGCGACTTTTTCGTGCTCAATCTCAGCTCGCCGAACACCCCGGGTCTTCGCTCCTTGCAGCAGGAGACCCATCTGCGAACGCTGCTGGAAGCGGTCGCAGCGGCCAACCCTTCGCCCGCCAAGCCGATTTTGGTCAAGATCGCTCCCGATCTGGGGGAAAAGGAGCTCGGCAAAATTCTCGAAGTGGTCCTATCCGGATCCTGCGACGGCTTGGTTGCTACCAACACCCTGCCGACCCCCGGCCCGCGAGGGCTGGTAGGCGGTCTGAGCGGGAGGCCGCTCTCCGAGCGGAGCACCGAGGTGATTCGCTTTCTGGTTCGGGAAAGCGCGGGGCGCCTCCCAATCGTGGCTGCCGGCGGGATTTTCGATCCCGCGGATGCTCAGGAAAAGCTCGATGCGGGAGCGAGCCTCCTGGAGGCTTATACGGGCTTTGTTTTTCGCGGGCCGAGCTTTGCGCGCACGATCAGCCAGGGGCTTCTCCGGGGCCGCGACTAGGCAGCGAGCGCCGGAGAGAGCGCGGAGAAAGAATCAACCCGGTGGCTTAGGGGCGACTTGACGCCGCCCGCGCCCGCTGGGTAGCATCATTGGCTCCCACTGCAACGGCGGACTCGCCGAACCTCGGAAGGAACTTCCCCATGAAGGCATTTGTCATGCGCAGGATCGGGGAGGTCGGCTTCCTCGACAAACCGATTCCGAAGCCGGGACCGGTGGACGCGGTGATTCGCACCACGGCCGCCTTGATCTGCACCTCGGACGTACACACCCTGCATGGGGCGATCGGTCCTCGCCAGGACTTGACCCTAGGCCATGAAGCGGTGGGAGTCGTCCAGGAAATAGGGAGCCATGTCAAAGACTTCCGCCCGGGCGATCGGGTACTCGTCGGCGCCATCACTCCCGACTGGAGCGATCGAGCCTCGCAGGCGGGGCATTCTTCCCAATCCGGTGGGGCGCTCGGCGGTTGGAAGTTCTCGAATGTCAAGGATGGGGTCTTCGCCGAATATTTCCACGTAAACGATGCCGACGGCAACCTGGCACGCATCCCTGATGGGCTGAGCGATGAGCTGGCGGTCTACTGCGCCGACATGATGAGTACAGGCTTTATGGGAGCCGAAAATGCGGACATCCCAATCGGTGGGACCACCGCCGTCTTTGCCTTGGGGCCTGTAGGTTTGATGGCTGTCGCCGGAGCTCGGTTGTGCGGGGCGGGCCTCGTCATCGGCGTCGACTCCGTGCCGAAGCGCTTGGAGTTGGCGAAGCATTATGGGGCGGATGTCGTCGTGGACATGAGCCAAGAAGACCCGGTCGCTCGCATCCTTGAGATCACTGGCGGCTAAGGAGTCGATTCCGCGATCGAAGCGGTGGGGATGGATGCCGCCTTTCAAAACGCCGTTCGGGCGACCAAACCGGGTGGCACCATCTCGAACATCGGCTACCATGGTTCCGGTGAATTCGTCCATATCCCACGCATCCCTTGGGGAGTAGGGATGGCGGAAAAGACGATCCGTTCCGGACTCTGTCCCGGCGGGCGCCTGCGGATGGAACGGCTTCTCCGGGTCTTGCAGAACGGGCGGCTCGATCCATCTCGCTTGACTACCCATCGCTTTCGCTTCGAGGAGATCGATCGCGGCTTCGAGATAATGGCGAAAAAGCTCGAAGGCGTCCTCAAGCCGCTCATCTTGTTCTAAGCCGGATTCCTTCCGAAGCTTCCACTTCGCTCGACGGGAAGATCGACGACTGGTGCGTCGGTTCCGATCCGGCTTTCCGTTTCCAACAACCGTTCCTTCCCCCCGAACATCAGAGAATTTCGACCATGATTTGCATCCACTCCCGCCGCA
>NZ_CABFUZ020000063.1 GCF_902143385.2 Methylacidimicrobium cyclopophantes | reverse complement strand
CCCCTTCTCCCGGCACCGTTGCGGCAGCCGGAAGAGTGGGAGAGCAAATAGAAGGCGAAGAATCAGAACCGTCTCCCCCCTTTTCCCTCCGGTCTCGGGCGAGCACCTCGGGCTTCACGAGCGCCCGCTCCAGCGCCCGAAAAACGACTTCGAAAAGATTCGGAGAGCCCAGAAGACCCATCATCGCGGCCGCGAGCAGCGACGCTCCTTCGTAAGGCGAGATCTCCGGCCGAAAGACCCCTTCTTCCCTCCCCTCCCGCAGCATCGCTTCCAACCCGCTTCTCCACTCGGACAGGAGCGGCTCGAGGATCCGGCCGATCGCCGGGCAGCGGCGGGAGCGGTGGACGAGCTCCTGCAGGACCAACAAAAGCTTCCTCTCCTTGGCCCAGTAGAAGGCGGCATCTGCGAACTCCTGCCGGAGCCGCGCCAGCCCGAGGCTCCCCTCCACTGGCGGAGCCGGCGCATGGAATGTCCGGAACCGCTCGGCCAAGTAATCGGCCAGGCCCCGGATCAGCTCTTCCTTGGTGGAGAAGTAGTAGTGGAGGGTCGCCACGTTAACCCCCGCTTGTTCGGCCACCCGCCGGGTCCGGAGCCCTTCGAAGCCATGCTCGGTGAGCACGGTCATCGTCGCCTCGATGAGCTCGGTCCGGCGGTCGGGCCGCC
>NZ_CABFUZ020000062.1 GCF_902143385.2 Methylacidimicrobium cyclopophantes | reverse complement strand
GCGGCCTGCCGCGAAAAGCGGCGCGCCGGAAGAAGCGACGCATCGGGAGTCAGCGAAGGCCTCGCGGAAGCCCATTGGGGGCCCCTTTCGAGGCGAAGCGAAGAGCTCCTCCGCGCTGCGGGCGGCTCGTTCCGCTCTCACTCCCGGGCCGAGAGTCTGCTGCGCGAGGCGAGTCAAGTCGATCCGGGGCATATCTCGGTCCTGATCGGCAGCTACCGCTTCGCCTTTTATTCGGGGAAGCTTGCCGAAGCCCGGGATCGGGCCCTGGAGTGCCTGGCAGCCGTAGCAGAGAAGGCGGGTTTTCCCAAGGAATGGGCTTCGGTCTCTGCGACCGACCGGGAAGAGAGGGCCCGGGAAGATCCCCTCTTTCGCCTCTACCTCTTTGCGTTGAAGGCGTACGGCTACTTGGAAATCCGCTTGGGAGAAACGGAAAGAGGGCTCGCCGCCCTACGCAAGCTGGAGGAGCTCGATCCCAAGGGCCTGCTACGGGGGAAGGATTTGCGGCGGATCGTGGAGCGAGGGCCAATGGAGGACGAGGAGTAGGAAAGGAGGAAGGGATGGGAATGGAGGATGAGGTCGAACTCGATGGGCCACCCGCCTTTGCATACGGCCAGAAAGTGGTCTCGCGGAGGCACATCCGAAACGACGGGACCTTCCCGGGCAAGGAGATCGGAGAGATCTTGATCAAGAAGGGAGAGAAAGGGGTCGTGACGAGCATTGGCACCTTTCTCCAGCGTTTTTACATCTACGGCGTCGACTTCTACGAGCGCGGCTACGTGGTCGGGATGAAGGGAAAGGAGCTCGAACCGGTGGCGGAAGAAAGCCCGGGAAGGGCTGAGGCGAAGACGAGCCATGGATGAAACGGAGCGGATCTATCTCGATCACAACGCGACCACGCCCCTTCGGCCCGAAGCCTTGGAGGAGATGTGTCCTTACCTTCGGGAACGCCACGGGAATCCTTCGAGCCCCGGTTTTAGCGGGCGGCTGGCCAAGGAGGCGGTCGTCCGGGGCCGGCGCGAGGTAGCCGCCCTCCTCGGGGCCGAACCTGCAGAGATTGTCTTTACCAGCGGCTGCACCGAATCGATTCACCACGCGATCCTGGGAGCGCTCGAGCTTGCTCCGGATCGGGCCCGCATCGTCTCGACAGGGGTGGAACATCCCGCCACGGCCCTTCTTTTGGACCGCTTGGAAGGCCGCGCGGTAGAGGTGGTTCGCTTGCCCGTCGATCGCCAAGGGATGCTGGACCCGGGACAGATTGAGCAGGCGCTCTCCCCGCCTCCGGCGCTGCTTTCGCTTGTCTGGGTTAACAACGAGACCGGGGTGATCGCGCCCGTGGAAGAGGCGATCGCGCTCGCAAAGGAGCGGGGGCTGCTCTGCCACTTGGATGCGGCCCAGGCGGTCGGAAAGCTTCCCGTCGATGCGCGAGCGCTCCCCTTCGACCTGCTCTCCTTTTCGGCGCATAAGATCGGCGGACCGAAGGGAATCGGAGCTCTTTTCGTGCGGAAGGGGGTCGCTTTGCCCCCCCTTTTTTGCGGTCACCAGGAGCGGGGCCGGCGCGGAGGGACGGAAAATGTGGCCGCGATCGTGGGATTCGGCGTCGCGGCAAGGTTCGCGTCGTGCGATCCGGTGGATCGGAGCCGACGCGTCGGGTTGCTTCGCGATCGGCTGGAAGGGGAGATCGTCCGTCTACTCCCCTTTGCAACGATCCACGGCGGGAGCGCGCCCCGCGTGGCCAACACTTCGAGCATCGGCTTTCGTGGAATCGACGGCGAGGAGTTGCTCGCCGGGCTGGAACGACGGGGAATCGAAGCCTCCCTGGGATCGGCCTGCTCTAGCGGCAAGGGAGAGCCTTCGCGGATCCTTGCGGCGATGGGGATTTCCGCGGAGGACGCGCGGTCGACCCTTCGTTTCAGCTTGGGGGAAGAGACGAGCCCCGAGCAGATCGATCGAGCGGTTCGGGCCATCGTGGAGGAGGCGAGAGGGATCGACGGAAGACAAAGAGGGGGAGGAAGAAACGATGAAGATCATGATTCGGCGTCGCGGTGCGGGTGAGCTGTCGGTCTACGTAGCGAAGAAGGATCTGGAAGAGCCGGTAGTCCTCGCGGAAAAGCCCGAGCTTTGGGGAGGCACGGTCACTCTCGCCAACGGATGGCGCTTTCAGCTTCCGGAGATGCCCAAGGATACGCCTCTGCCCATCACCGTCGACGCCCGGAGGTTAGCCGAAGAGGGAGAGGAATGAAGGAAGGGCCGTCTCCTCCTTCGCCGATGCTTCGCATTCCGCTTTCGGATCCGGACTTGACCGAGGAAGAGCTCGATGCCGTCGAGTCGGTGCTTCGATCCCCGGAGGTCAGCGGAGGGACTCTCGTCGAACGATGGGAGAAGGAATTCGCGGCCTGGGTGGGGCGGAAGCATGCCATTGCGGTCGCCAGCGGAACCATCGGCCTCTGGCTCGCCCTCCGGGCTCTGGGCATCGGGCCCGGAGACCGGGTGATCCTTTCCGGCTACTCGTGGCATCAGATCGGTCAGGCGATCGTGCTTTGCGGAGCGGAGGCGGTCTTCGCCGATATCGATTATTGGTCCGGCGCCCTTTCTCCGGAGCGGGTCGCCGGCGCGATGGTCGAGGGTGTGCGTGCGATTCTCGCCGGAAACACGCTTGGCCATCCCGCTCCATGGAAGGAGCTCAGGCAACTGGCCGAGGAGCGGGGACTCTTGTTGCTCGAGGATTCGACCGAGGCTCTCGGCTCCCGGTACGGCGATCGGAGGACCGGGGCCTTCGGCCGGGTGGCGGTCTTCGATTTTTCTCAACCCGGAGCGCTCGTCTCCGGGGAAGGAGGGATGGTCGTGACCGACGACGAGGATCTGGCGGCCCGAATCCGGTACGTGCGAAGTCGCTCGCGCGGAGAGCGCTTTTCCCTGATCGCCACGAAGGAGGCTTGCCTCCACGCTCCGCCGGGCAACCTCGCCGCGGCGCTGGGACTGGTGCAGCTCCGCCGGATCGAGCCGATTCTGGAGCGCCGCCGTGTCGTCGAGGCTTGGTACTTCCAGCAGATGAAATCCTTCGAAGGGATCAAGGACCCCTACGTCTCTCCGGATGCGAGCGAGGTGCACTGGTTTCTCTACCCGATCCACCTGGGGACTCGATTCACCCGATCGAGCCGGGATGCGATTCTCGAGGATCTCGCTCAGGCGCAGATCGAGGCATCGGCCTATTGTCAACCCCTGCATCTGCAGTGGTA
>NZ_CABFUZ020000061.1 GCF_902143385.2 Methylacidimicrobium cyclopophantes | reverse complement strand
AGCGGCTCGACGAGCCGCTCCGCATGGTCCTCGAGCGGATGCAGACGCGGATCCTTATCGGCACGACCTACTTCGGAATCCAGACGTTCAAATGCCCGCTCGACTTCTGGGTGTACCAGGAGCTCCTCTACGAGCTCCGACCCGACGTCGTGGTCGAGATCGGAAACTACCGCGGAGGAAGTGCGTTGGCGCTAGCCCATCTCCTCGACGCTCTCGGAAAGGGGCGGATCATCGCAATCGACATCGACCAGAAAAAGATCGACCCGCGCGCCAAAAGCCACCCACGGATCTCCTGGCTCCAAGGGGACGCCAAGCTGCTCGCCGGGAAGGTGGCCTCCCGAATCGATCCGGCCGAACGGGTCCTGGTCATCGAAGACAGTGAACATACCCATGCGAACACTTTGGGGGTTCTGCGGGCGTACGCCGGCTTGGTGAGCCCCGAGAGCTACCTGATCGTCGAAGATACCAATTGCCACCACGGCATCGCGGCCGGGCCGTCTCTGGGACCTTACGAGGCGGTTGAGGATTTCCTTGCAGAAGACGGCCGCTTCGAGGTCGATCGTAGCCGCGAAAACTTCGGCATCACTTGGAATCCCCGCGGCTTCCTCCGTCGGGTTCGGTGATCGCCCTCCCCTAGATTGAACCAAAGAAGGCTCGGATGAATGGAGAAACAACGCTCACGGGATTTCTCGCGATCTACCTTTTCCTCATGGCCGCGTTCACCGGATACGAGGTGATTTCGCGAGTGCCTTCGATCCTCCACACCCCGCTGATGTCGGGATCGAACTTCATTCATGGCATCGTGGTCGTGGGGGCCATTTACGCGCTGCTCCATGCGACGACCGTGACGGAGCAGGCGATCGGCTTTTTTGGGGTGCTTTTCGGCGCGGCGAACGCAGCCGGAGGGTATGTGGTCACCGTCCGAATGCTTCGGATGTTCCATTCCGAAAAGCCGTCCAAAAGTTCGTCCGGGCAGCGGAGGTAGGGATGGATCTGCTCCTTCAGTCCTGCGATCTGCTCACCGCCTTCCTGCTCATCTACGGGCTCAAACGAATGTCCTCTCCGGCCACCGCGAGCTCGGGGATCGTGCTCGCGGGAATCGGGATGTTGCTCATCGTCCTGGCAAGCTTCCTCTACTCCTTTGGTGTGAGCGGGACGGCCCGGCCTCATTTGCCCGTCAACCTCTTGCTTGCCGGACTCGCTCTCCTTTTGGGAACCGGCTGGTCCTGGTGGAGGGGAGAGCGCGTTCCGCTGACCGCGATGCCGCAGATGGTGGCCCTCTATAATGGGATGGGGGGAGCCGCGGCCGGAGCGATCGCGGGGATCGAGCTGCTCGCCCACCCCGACGTGAGCAATGTCCGGCTCGCGATCGCGATCCTTGGGGGTTTCATCGGATCCTTTTCGTTCTCGGGATCGCTCGTCGCCTGGGCGAAGCTCGAAGGAAAGCTACCGAAGCCTTGGCGACCCCGCTTCCTCCAACTGGGAAACGGGCTGGTGCTGCTGCTGGCCGTCGCCTCGGGCACGGCCCTGCCCGCCCTGCTCCCCAATCCGGCGCTTCTCTCCCTCTTCTTCGTTTCTTCCCTCGCGTTCGGCGCGCTGATCACCCTGCCGATCGGCGGGG
>NZ_CABFUZ020000060.1 GCF_902143385.2 Methylacidimicrobium cyclopophantes | reverse complement strand
GTTCGGCCGGTCGCTGCGCTTCTTCCGTTACCGGCTTCGTCTGCCCTTCTTCCGCCATAAGATCTCTCCGCTACGCCCTCTTTCCGGAAAAGCCCGAGGCCTACACCTTGCCCTTCTTCGCTTCCTTCCTCCGGACGACCCCAACCGTCCGCCGCGGCCCCTTGCGGGTTCGCGCGTTGGTCGACGTCCGCTGCCCGCGGACCGGTAGGCCGCGCAAGTGACGGATGCCCCGATAGCACTTGATCGCTTGCAAGCGCTTGAGATTCTGTTGAATCTCCCGTCGCAGGTCGCCTTCGATCACAAAGTTGTTCTCCTGGATCACCTGGACCATCCGATTGATCTGCTGATCGGTAAGATCCTTGGCCCGCAGGTTCGGATCGACCTCGGCGAGCTCGCAGATCATCTTCGCCCGGGACGGACCGATTCCGTAGATATAGGGGAGAGCCGCGACGGTTCGCTTGCTTCCGGGGATTTCCACTCCAAGGATACGAGGCATGATCTTTCCACCGTTCTAACGTTCGGGCCTAGCCCTGCCGCTGTTTGAGGCGAGGGTTCTTCTTGTTGATGATGTAAATTCGTCCCTTGCGACGCACGACTTGGCAAGCGGCGGTGCGCCGACGAACGGAAGCCCGAACTTTCATGAAGCTCCTCTTGGTAAAACCTTCTTGTATCTCATCGTTCGCACGATGAAGGGTTAATTCCTACCGGAACGCCCTTTTTTTGGCAAGTCTTTTATCGTCGACGCCCTCATTCGCCCGATGCAGCCCCCTGCCGAGCTTTCGCCGCGCCTTTTTCGGTCGAGCCACCGGCCATCCCGTGCTTGGTGAGGACTTCCGGCTCCCCCTTCGTGATGAGGACAGTGTGCTCGAAGTGGGCGGAGCGCCGGCCATCGGCCGTCACCACCGTCCACCCGTCCGCAAGAAGGCGTACCGCGGCGCCGCCGGCATTGACCATTGGCTCGATCGCCAGCGTCATGCCCGCCTTCAGTTTCGGTCCCGCTCCCGGCCGGCCGTAGTTGGGCACCTGAGGCTCCTCGTGGAGCTTGCGACCCACCCCGTGGCCGACGAACTCCCGCACCACCGCCATGCCATGCGCCTGGGCGCAGGCCTCGATCGCCGCGGAGATGTCGCCAATCCGATTCCCCTCCCGGGCCTGAGCGATTCCCGCCCAAAGCGCCTCCTGCGTGACCTCGATGAGCTTGAGGTCGCCGGCATCCCCCATCCCGATCGGAAAGGTCGCCGCGGTATCCCCGACCCATCCATCCTTGATCAAGCCCACGTCGAGCTTCACCAGATCTCCGTATTGGAGCATCCGCTCTCCGCCGATCCCGTGGACGACTTCCTCGTTGACCGAGATGCAAATCGTTCCTGGAAACCCTCGATACCCCAGAAAAGGACTTTTCCCTCCTCGAGCGGCGATCAACTCGGCCGCGTACCGATCGATCTCGCCCGTCCGGATCCCCGGGGCCAAGATCGATCGGAGCGATTCGACGACTTCGGCGACCAAGCGGCCGCTTAGACGCATGCCGTCGATATCTTTCCCTCGCTTGATCGGAATCATGACCCCGCTTTCTCCAATGCGCTCGACCGCCCGGGCGCCGTCGGTCTCGACCGGCTCCGGCTTCCGGCGGTCGCGTCGCGGACCCTTTCTACCCTTGCTTCGCGTCTTCCTCTCCCGAAGCGGGCGAGGCGAAAAGCGCCTTGGCCACTCGCTCTTTCCGTCGAGCGGCCGCGTTCCGGGTGAGCCGCCCACGCTTCACGAGCCGATCCAAGACGGACTGGTACTCGGAGAAAAACCCGATGGCTTCCTCTTTCTTCCCGGAAGCGACCTTCTCGCGCATCCGGCGCGAAACCAGTTGCAGCTCTTTCTTGGCTTTTACGTTGTATCCTCTTTTGCGGAGACTCTTCCGCGCTTGCTTTGCGGCTGACCTAGTGTTAGGCATGGGGGTTTTCTAATAAGAACGTTCTGCCGGCGGTGTCAAGCCTAGCGAAGATCATTAAGTTCGTCCTGGCCCTTTCCGCCCTGCCCCTCCTCATGGCGGAGCTGCTCTTTCTAAAGGAGCTCCTCGAGAGCTACTTCCGGGACGGGGCGTGGTTCACGCTCCCCGTCGCGAGCTTCGCCGGAGGGCTTCTCCTTTGGACCCTCCTCTGCTTTTTGTGGAAAGTCCCACAGCGCCCCTACATCTTCGCCCACGAACTTACCCACGCCTTGGCCGTTTATCTCCACGGCGGAAGGGTCTCCCGCTTTCGGGTCGGCGATCAAAGCGGCAGCATCCGCTGCAACCGATCCAACCTCTGGATCGTCCTCTCCCCCTATTTCGTGCCCTTCTACATGTTGCTCTGGCTGGGGCTCTGGACCATCGTTGACTTTTACCGGCCGATCCGTTCCTATCAATGGCTCCTTTACGCCGGAACAGGGTTCACATGGGGATTCCATCTCTTTTTTACCGTGGAAGCCGTCCACGGAAAGCAGCCCGATCTCCACGTGGAAGGTTGGTTCTTTTCCCTGGTCTTCATCACGGGGCTCAACCTTCTGATCCTCGCGGCCCTGCTCGGCTTTCTCTCGCCCTCTTGGACCGTTTCGCGTTTTCTCTCCCATTTCGGCGACGATCTCCTCTTTTGCTATCGGCTCAGTCAGGAAGGCTTCGCAGCCTTCGCCTCCTGGATCGGCTCTGCGGGTCTCGCTCTGCGCGCCGCCCGAGCCGACCGCCCCTGACCGGCCGG
>NZ_CABFUZ020000059.1 GCF_902143385.2 Methylacidimicrobium cyclopophantes | reverse complement strand
GCAAAATCGAAGAAACTCCACCGGAGATCGAGGGGGAGAATGCTTGACAAGTTGAGGTCGGTTTAATTTCTATGGATAATGGAAAAACTATTAAACCATCCCGAGGAGACGTCGTGATTGCAGATCGCATTCGTCAAGCACGACTGGCGGCGGGCCTGACCTTGAGTGCGTTGGGCGAACAGGTGGGTGTATCGCACACCGCCATTCAGAAGTACGAGAAAGGTCTGCTGACTCCGTCATCGGCTCAGCTGCTCAAACTGGCCCGCGCCTGCGGCGTCCGGACCGAATACTTCTTTCGCACGCATACGGTTGAATTGCTGCAGCCCGAGTTTCGGAGGCACTCGACCTTTGGTAAGACAGCTCAGGATGCGCTGAAGATCAAGGTCGTCGAGTTGGTAGAAAAGCGCGTCGAGTTACTCGGCGCATTTCCCGAATCACCGTTGCCAGCGTTTGCACCGCCCGCGAATCTGCCTGAGCACATCACCTCGCTAGATGAGATTGATGCGTTCTCGGATATGGTCCGCAAGGCTTGGCAGCTGGGGCTGAACCCGATTGCTGACCTCACCGACACCCTCGAAGGCCTTGGCTTGCTGGTCATCGTGGTCGATGAAGAGAACCCGGGATTCTCCGGCTTGACGGCCAAGGCACGGACCGAAGATGGCCGGGAGTATCCGATCGTGGCTGTTTCCAAACGGTGGTCCGGTGATCGGCAACGCTTCACGCTGGCACATGAGCTGGGGCACCTGCTGCTCGAAGGACGACTGGCTGACGGTATCAACGAAGAGAAAGCCTGCGACCGGTTCGCGGGTGCCTTCCTGGCCCCACGTGTCGCGGTGTTGCAGTTGCTTGGGGTACAACGCCATGCCCTGGAATGGCAAGAGTTATATGTGCTCAAGCACCAGTTCGGGCTCTCGATGACCGGATGGCTGCAACGCGCCAAACAGTGTGGCGTGATCACCGAGGCCGCTCACATCTCTATGTTCAAGTGGTTTTCGGCCAAGGGCTGGCGCAAGTCAGAGCCTGGCGAACCACTGCCGCAAGAATATCCACGACTATTTGATCAGTTGGTGTACCGCGCCTTGGCTGAGCAATACATTTCCGAAGGCAAGGCGGCGGAACTGCTGGGCATCCCGATGATGCGCTTCTACAACAAAGAACGCCAGTTGGAGTCATCGGGTGCGGTTGCTCATCAGTGATGCCAACATCCTGATTGACATGGAAGCAGGAGCGTTGATGGAAACGCTCTTCCAGCTTCCGATGCAGTTCGGCATCCCGGATCTGCTGTACTACGAAGAAATCGAGCCGGGCAGCCCAGGTCTTGAAGACCTGGGTTTGCAGGTCATGGAGGTCAGCGGAGACTTCGTGGCCTATGCCCAGCAGTTGCCAGCCCAGCACAATCACCTACTTCCCGCAAAAAACGGCCCCAAGCCCAGTCACAACGTGGAGTTTCTTCGATTTTGC
>NZ_CABFUZ020000058.1 GCF_902143385.2 Methylacidimicrobium cyclopophantes | reverse complement strand
CGGCGGCCTTCTGCGCCGACTCGACTCCGAGAAGAAAATTGTCGACGACCGGAAGCAGCGCCTGGAGAAGAGAGGCGTTCGCTAAGCGGATGGCCTCCTCTTTCTCCTTGGCCATTCTTTTCCGTGCATTCTCCCACTCGGCCAGCGTTCTCAGAAGCCGATCCTGCAGTTCGTCGGCTTCCTTCGATCGCTGCCGCCAGCGCTCGATCCGCTCGCGACTGACCAGCGTAAAGGCGGGCACATCGTTCCCGGGCGCTTCCCCGGATACGCTCTCGTCACGATTTACCGTCATAAAAGGGAAACCTTACCTTATATTCCCGACCCGCTCGAGCGCAACAAGCGTCACATCGTCAGCTAGGTCACCCGAGGAGTGGAGCGAATGCAGCTCCCGGAAAAGCTCCTCAAGGGCTGTCTGCGCATCTCCCGTTCCCGTTTTGCTGAGTGTAGCGACGAGAGCGGACTTGTCGAGCGAGGCGCCGTCCGGCCCGACGGCGTCCGTCATTCCGTCGCTGAAGAAGAGCAAAAGATCCCCCGGCTCCAAGGAAAGCGAAACATCCGCCATGACTCTATCGAAAGTCTCGATCGAATCCATTCCGAAGCAACACCCCGGCGCGTTGATTTGGATGACCTCGGAAACCCGACGAAGCAGGGGTTCCTCCTGACCGGCTCGAGCCAACCGGATCTCCCGAGTTTCCGTGTCGACGATCGCGTAAATCATGGTCACCAGCGTATGCCCGACTAGATCTCCGTGTAGCAGGCGGTTCACCCGCCGCAAGACTTCTGCGGGAGAGCGGGAAAACAGGGTTTGGGAACGGACTGCAATACGACACATTCCTCCAACCAGAGCGGCCGCAACTCCGGTTCCCGCCACATCCCCGAGCAGAATCCCCCACGTATGTCCATCGAGCGGCAAGAGATCGTAAAAGTCGCCGCTCAATTCTCCTGCAGCCAAATGGCCGGCGGCCAGACGAAACCCGGGCAACGCCGGAGCCGTTCGAGGGAAGAGCGAGTTTTGAAACAAGCGGGCGGCCAAGAGTTCGGCTTCTCTCTGACGGCTCTTTTTATCGACTCGAGGCAAAGTACGCCGTCTGGCAAAACGGAGTGCGGCTTCCCCGACCGCGACGGCCGCGCTCTGCGC
>NZ_CABFUZ020000057.1 GCF_902143385.2 Methylacidimicrobium cyclopophantes | reverse complement strand
GACGGCGGCGTTGGAAAAGCCGCCGACGAGTTCGTAGGCAAACTCCAACTTCTGGTCTTTTACCCATTTGGGGATCCAGGTGCCGAAATCGTTGAACTCCATGAAGAGGCCGTTGTCGTTGTAAGGAGAGGGAACGATGTCGCCTCCAAAGTTGTAGGCGCCCGCGTAATTTCCAAATGGTCGAGTGCCGAATCCGGGGGGATTTACCCCATCGGGGGCGAATGCATATCCAAACGTGTTGAGGAAGAGCTTGTCCTTCGAGACGTAGTCAATCATCTGCCAGAGGACGACGCTGTTGCTGCTGTTGATCATGTTGTTCACCATCCCATAGTAGGGATAGCCCGACCGCGAGACGTTCCACCCGCCGTTGGTAAGTCCGACTCGCGTGGTCCAACTGTCGTCAAACTTGTAGATCGCCTCGCCTCCCACCATCGTGAATGGCTCGAAGTTGTTGAAGAGGATCCCGTAGCTGAAGTTGAAGTTGGCGGGGCGCTCCATGACTTCCAAACCGATCGGCGACGCATACTGGCCGATGTGAAACTCGATGCTCTTGTCTCCAACCGGCATTTTGAACTGCACATAGGCCTGCTCGAGGAAGATGCCGCTCGAGTTAAAGCCGATCCCCGTATTGTTGAAAGTCCCATTTCCCGTCACCGAGTCGGGCTCGCCGAGGGCCGCGTCCTGGCCGAAGATCGCATCGACACGAAAGCCAGCCTGCCATTTGTTCTCATCGGTAAGCGCCTTCTCCAGCGCCACTTTGAGCTGGTTAAAATTAAATGCTCCTCCCGGAATCCCATCCGTCGTGAATCGCAGAGGCATGCTCGGATACGCGGGGAGGGGCGTCCCTCTCGGGACACCCGAGATCGCCGGGTTCGCAGCGATCACGGGCACCTGATTGAACGAAGGTGCGTTGACGAAATTGTAGGTATAGCTCCCCTCCACGTATCCGGTCAGTTTGATCCCCGGGTTCTGGGCTTGCGTGGCCGCAATCCCCTGCTCCTCGAGAACCTTCTGGAGTCGCTCCATCTCTTCGGGACTTCCCGAAAGCGAGCCGGAATCCGTGGAACCGGCCGAGAGCTCCGGCATGCTTCCGCCCGAGGAAGCCTCGTCCGCCGCACGAAGAGAGCCAAGCGGGAGGACCAGCAGCCACAAACTCCACACCATCCCCTTCCCGCACAGTATTCTTTTCATCCTCCTCCTTTTTTCTGCCTGCGGGTTTAGTAGCTATAGACG
>NZ_CABFUZ020000056.1 GCF_902143385.2 Methylacidimicrobium cyclopophantes | reverse complement strand
GCATTTCCGAAGAAAGATCACTTCTTACGCTCCCCTAGGGGTACTCTCTCTTGGTTGAAGGCAGAATGGCAGGGAGTCGTGAGACGTTCGGGCCGGCGGGAGCTGCTTCCCGGTTGCTGCTTGGAGGTCCATCCGGTAGCCGAGCTCTCCTATGCTTCCTATTGTTGCGGAGGGGGAGAGCCGGAGTGTGCCGCAGAGCTGCTCCGGTTTGGGAGGAGGTGCCGCCCGGGCATGGTGTTCCTCGACGTAGGTGCCCATTTCGGGGTTTTTTCCCTGGTGGCGCTTCGTCTTGGGGGTGGAGGAGCTCGCGCGGTGGCTATCGAGCCCTCCCGGCAGGCGATTCGCGTCCTGCGGAAGCAGGCCGCGCTCAATGGGATGCTCGGGCAGCTCGAAGTGGTCATGGCGGCCTGCTCCGATCGGTCTGGATGGATTTCCCTGGTAGCCGAAGGGCCGGCCGCAGGGCATTATTTGACCCCCCAACGGAACCGTCCGGCGTCCGAAACGCAAGCGGTGCGGGCTGTCACGATCGATGGTCTGCTCGCCGAGCGGGGCTTGCGTCCGACGCATCTGAAGATCGATGTCGAGGGGCAGGAGGCTGCCGTGCTTCGCGGTGCAGAGAGCTGCTTGCGTGGTCACCGCCCGCTGGTATTTCTTGAGCTGCACAATGCGTTTCTCCGCGCCGCCGGTGAGCATCCCGAGGCGATCGTCCAGTTCCTGGAGGCGATGGGTTATCGGCTGGTGGAAGGAGAGTCTCCGGGCTGCTTCGCGCGGGATTTGGCTCGGCTGGTTTTCGAGCCTCGAGAGGGAGCATGAGCCGCTGGGAGAATCTCAGTCTAGCCACAACCGTCTCCGATCATGCGCGACATTCCGCGCGGATCCTCTCTTCCTGCGAGAAGGGCGGCGACCCAGTAGCTGCAGTCGCCTCGCCATCACCGACGATGTGTCGGCGATGGCGCTGACCGAGAACCGGGCGGAACTCGGTCTTCCGCTTCGGATTTTGCTGCAGCCTCCCATCCTGCCTTGCTACGGTAAGGAAACCCCACGGCTTGCTATAGATCGATCCGGATGGGAACTTCTAGCCTGACTTCGACACTTTTTCTCCGACTTTGTGGTTTACCAACGATTTGCGAAAGTTAGGTAGTACGTAATATGCGCATTAATGTGTTGACGAAAACCAGTTGTATGTGGTATAAAAAAGTGCGT
>NZ_CABFUZ020000055.1 GCF_902143385.2 Methylacidimicrobium cyclopophantes | reverse complement strand
GCGGGGCCGACATGCCGGTGGTGATCTCCCTCTGCAACGCCTGCACGGGGATGGCGGTGGGCTTCGAAGGCTTCGTCCTCAACCATCCCGCGCTCATGATTGCGGGCACGGTCGTGGGAGCGGCGGGCAGCCTGCTCACGCTCCTGATGGCGCGTGCGATGAATCGCTCTCTTGGAAACATCCTCTTCAGCAACTTTGGCGAGATCGGAGCGGAGCAGGCCGAAGCGACGGGGAGCCTCAAACCGATCAGCGCCGAGGATGCGGCCGCGACTCTCTGCTATGCGCGCAAGGTGATCTTCGTTCCGGGCTACGGGCTCGCCGCCGCGCATGCCCAGCAGAAGCTCTATGAGCTCGCCAAGCGGCTCCAGGAAGAGGGAGCGGACGTCAAGTTCGCCATCCACCCGGTGGCCGGTCGGATGCCGGGCCACATGGACGTCCTCCTGGCCGAAGCGGGGGTACCCTACGAGATGATCGTCGGTTTGGACGATATCAACCCGGAGTTCCCCATGACCGACGTGGCACTCGTCGTCGGCGCCAACGACATCGTCAACCCTGCGGCCCGGACCGACAAGGGCTCCCCGATCTACGGCATGCCCATTCTCGATGTCGACAAGGCTCGCCAGGTTTACGTCATCAAGCGAGGCCAGGGGAAAGGCTATGCGGGGGTCGAGAACCCCCTCTTTACCGCAGAGAACTGCCACATGGTCTACGGAGATGCTCAAGCGGTGCTCGCCCAGATGCTCCAATCGATCAAGGAACTCGTGGGCCAGCATTAGCGTCCGGCGACGTCCGTTTGGATCCGCCCGAGCCGTTTGTCCGATCGGAGAGGAATCGCTCCGTCTCCTCTACCGATCCGCTTCGGTGCGAGCGGGATAGCGCTGCAAAATATCGATGTAACGGGCGCGCGCAGCCGGCTCGGCCTTCGAGAGGCGCCCGCAGCTCAAGAGACCCCGAATCGAGTCGACCGAATCGATCTCCCGGCTTTCCAACCATTCGCGAAGGCCGTCGACGAGCCGCTTCATATGCGGGATCCCCTCCCGCAGGAGAGCCGAAGTCGTCATGACCACGTCGGCCCCTGCAAGAAGGTATTGGATCACCTCGCGAGAGCTTTCGACTCCCGTACTCGCCGCCAAGGAAGCCTCCAGATGATCCCGGAGAAGACGGATCCAGAAGAGCGGAAGGCGCGTTTCACCCTCCCGGCTGAGCTCCAGATCGTCGAGGTAGCGCAGCTCGGCGATATCGATCTGCGGCTGGTAGAAGCGGTTGAAGAGAACGAGCGCTTGCGCCCCGGCTTCGACCATACGCCTGGCCATGTTCCCCAGGGAGCTGAAGGCCGGGAGGAGCTTGACCGCCAGCGGCAGCGAGATTTCGGAGCGGACCGCTCGAACGATCTCCAAGCAGCGCTCTTCCACCAACCGTCCCTCCATCGAAAGATCGGTAGGGAAGAAGTAGACGTTGAGCTCCAAGCCATCGGCCCCCGCCTCTTCGATCCCCTTGGCGTAGGAGATCCATCCTTCGCTCGTTACTCCGTTGAGGCTGCCGATGATCGGAATCTCGACCGCTCGAACCGCCTCCCGGATCAGCTCCAGGTAGCGATCG
>NZ_CABFUZ020000054.1 GCF_902143385.2 Methylacidimicrobium cyclopophantes | reverse complement strand
CTCCCGCCGGCGGTCGAATCGATCGAGCCATCCCGTTTCCGGAGCCCGTAGAGCATGAGCTCCTCTCCCGAATCGAGCTGCAGGGCAAACCAATCCCATCCCACCTGGTTCTTGCCCAGAGTGCTCGAGCTGAATTCGTGATCGAACCAGCTCGTTCCCTCGACCGGAACGCTTTTGCCCCCCAACTCGAGCCTTCCCTGGGAGTCGAGACGGGTAAAGGAGTAGTAATAAGAGGCGGCACCCGCTTCTTCGGCCTTTTGGCTGAGTCCTTCCTCGCCGTGGAGAACCGGGGGCTTGCGAGGGATGAGCCGGAGCTCGAGCTTCCTCTTCTCTTCGGCCGCGAGCGCCCGAAGAGAGCCGTCGGGCTCTTCCTCGATCCGCCAATCTCCGACCCAGGCCTCCATCTTCCCTTCGGCGCTTCCGGCTTCGCCGAGTGCTCCCCGGTCGGCCCGCTCCGAGTAGTAAAAGCGCTTTGCCCCCAGGTCGCTGATTGCGAAGTGGCCGAAAAAGACGTCTCGGACTTTCCAGCGGCTCTCCCGCTGGGGCGCTTCCCGGAAGAGTCCATGGCGAAAGAGGGTCAGCTCGAAGCCGTAGGGAGCCCCGGAAGGAGTGGAGAGATTCCCGGTCAGATACCACCATTCGATCTGGAACTCCGGGTGGTTGCCATGGTCCCGGGGAAAGCTCCAGGCCCATGGACTCTGCGCGAAGCTCCAGCCATCGGCTCCTTCGGCTTGGAGAAGCGATCCACTCCAGGCGATCGCGAGGAGCAGGATTGCCGCCGCGTTCCTTCTCCCCATCCGGTAGATGCGATTCGGAGGCAATCGACTGGCCATCGAAAAGAAAACCTACTCCATCCGCATCGCTTCGGCGATCGGAATGCGGGCGCAGCGCCGGGCGGGCCAGTAGGCCGAAAGGATTGCGGCGAGGATGACGGCGGGGGGGAGCTCCCAGAGCAGCCTCCAAGGCATCGCCCACCGGACGGTCCAGCCGAAGAAGGAGGGATTGATCACGTAGGTGAGAACCAAGGAGAGGCCGATCCCGGCCACCAGGCCGAGCAGGGAGGCGATGGCGCCGAGGAGGGCGGCTTCTCCGACGAGCATCGCTTCGACCCCGGAGCGCCCGACCCCGATCGAGCGCAAGACGCCGATCTCCCGCCGGCGCTCCACGCTCAAGATGACGAAGTTGAGGAAAATCCCGCTGGCACAGACGATGAGCGTGATCCCTTTGAGGAGATCGGTCACCAGGAAGGTCTGGTCGAAGACTCGGAAGACCTCCTTGCGCACCTCCCGGTTCGAGTAGACGACCCAGTCCCCGGTCGGGGCGATCTCCCGCTGCAGGCTCTGTCGGACCTTTTCGGCATCTTCCCCCGGTCGGAGGTAGAGCCCCAGAGTGTGACAGCCTTCTTCCCGCCAATAGCGCCGGTAGGTCTCCCAATCGATGAGGAAGAGTCCGAATTCGGTCGTGTAGTCGTAAAAGACCCCGGCGACGGTAAAGGGATGAACGCCTTGGGGAGTCGGGATCTCGAGCAGCTCTCCCTCTTGGACGTGGAATCGATTGGCGAAGCTCTCGTTGACGATGATCCGGTCCGATCCCGCCGAGTCGGCCAAAATCCGGCGCGCGTCGCCTCGCCGCAGGGAAAGGCCGCTGTAGCGGGCCGCAACCGGAAAGCGGAGGGCCGCGCATTTGACCGTCTCCCCTCGAAACGAGATCCGCTGCTCCCGGTAGCGCTCATAGGCGGCGACGGAGGGAAGGGAAGCCACCGCTTGCTCGACCGCCGGCGGAAGGGCCTGCTGGGTTCCGGCCCGAACGTTGATCGCGGGAGCGACGAAGAGATCGGCGGTCACCGTCTGGTGGAGCCAGTCGTCGACCGTCTTCCGGAAGCTGAAGATCATGACGGTGACGCTCACATACATCGCCAGCGCCGCAAGAAGAGCGGCGACGGTGATTCCATTGTGGTGGAGCGAGTGGGAAAAATGGGCCATCGCGAGCCGCGGCAGGGCGGAACGGAAGTGGAAGGCGCGGGAGATCTCTCGGCAGACCAGGGGGACCAGGAGTGTAAATCCGAGGAGGGCGAAGAGGGCCGAGCCGAAGCTGAGCGCCGCCGGGCCGATTCGGAGCGCCAGCCAGGCGACGGCTCCGGAGAAGAGCCAGCAGCCGAAGGCGGCGACCGCCCACCAGGGACCGGCACGCCGGCTCTTCTCCGCCAAGGTTCCCAAGGAGAAGGCTTCCACAGGTGCGACTCCGGACGCTTCCCGAGCCGGAAACCAAGCGGCGGCCGCCACCGC
>NZ_CABFUZ020000053.1 GCF_902143385.2 Methylacidimicrobium cyclopophantes | reverse complement strand
GCGGCCAGCCGACTGGCTCTTCTCTCGGGCAGGAGTGATCTGGAACTTGCGCCGATAGTGCCTCGGCGAGATCCCCACCCGCTGGAGAAAGAGGCGGCGGAAGGAGCGCGAATCGTCGTATCCGACCTCGGCGACGATCTCCTCGATGGTCCGATCGCTCTCTTCCAAGAGCTCCTTTGCCTTCTCGATCCGCAACGTCTGCCGGTACTCCCGCGGGCTCTCGCCCAAGGCGGTTTGGAAGCGGCGGAGCAGGGTGCGGGGGCTCACTCCGCAGGATGCGGCCAGCTTTGCAAAGGAGAGGGGCTTTTCCGGATCGGCGGCCAGGAGCTCCTGCGCCTTTTGGACGACCCGGTCCCCATGCCCCTGCCGCTTCCCGCGGACCATAAAGGGGAGCTGCGAGTCGCGCTCGGGATCGATCAGGGTGAACCGGGCGGCGGAGAGGGCCCGGGCTCGTCCCAGGAACTTCTCGGCCAGCCAGAGCAGCAAGTTGAGGTAGGAGGTCGCTCCGCCCGCGGTGATCAGCCGCCCATCCTCCACGACGATGCGGGACATCTCCCACCGTACTTTGGGGTAGCGGCGGCGGAAGAAGTCGGCATGGCACTAGTGGGTCGTGGCGCGGCGGCCGTCGAGAAGCCCTGCCTCGGCCAAGAAGATCGCCCCGGTGCAGGAGGTCGCGACGGTCGCGCCCCGAGCATACCCCTGGCGGATCCAGTCCAAATAGGGCCCGTTGCGGCGGAGCACCTCCTCGAAATCCCCACCCGGACCCGCCACATAGAGGAGGTCGGGGGCGGGCATCTCGGAAAGCGCACCGTCGGGCTGGATCCGGACCGAACCGAGCTCCACGGGTCTCCCGTCTAAAGAGAGCAGACGCACCCGAAAGGAAGCCTCGGCGCATTCCAAGCAGGGACTCTCCTCGGTGGCGCCGATTCGTTCCAAAAGGTGAGCCGGCCCAACGATCGAAACCGGAATGACCCCATGGAGCAGGGGTATCGCCACCGTGATCGGGGAAGGGGGCTCCATGGGGAAGAGAGCATAGATGCGGATTCGGCCGCCGTCCAACCGAGAAGGAAGGGTTGGCGTTTTCGGCCCGAAGTTTGTCTTCGGGCACCCTCGCCGGATCCCTTTGCGGGTGGCAGACTGCTCTGCGAATCCTCCGTGAGGCCGACCGCTCGGTCGAGCTTCCGGCCCGGAGGATTCCCAAAACCAGAAGGAGAAGAGAGACAATGAGCGATTGCGAAGAGAAGTGCTGCCATGAGGAGAAGAGCGGCCACCACAAGGGAGCCGAAGGATGTCCGGAAGAGGGCGATCTGGTAGGCCATATCGCGCAGCTGTGGAAATCGGCCAGCTGTGCGGCCTGGTCGGAGGTCCTCAAGGAGATCCTCAAAGAAAAGATTCGAGCCCAGTGGGGCTCCCAGCTCGAAAAAGGAGCGGAAGCCTATGTAGCGGCCGCGGGAGCCGGCTGGCAGGCCAAGGTCGCCAAGGCGAAGGCGGAGGCTGAATTCCGCAAGGCGATCGAGAAGAGCATGCTGGGGTAGGAGAGCCGCGGATCGTTCCCGGATTTCGGGACGGGAGGATGGCTGCTCTTTCCCCGGAGCAGCCATCCCTTCTGCGGCCGCCTCCCCCTTCTTCCCAATTTTTGGAGAAATCGATTGAAGGGAGTCTCTCTCGGATCGAGGATTCGAGAAAGATGAGCCTCCAGAACAGACAGGTTCTTCTCCTGCGGCGGCCGGCGGGAGCCTTCCGGCAAGAAGACTTTTCTCTGGTCACCAAGGAGCTCTCCGAGGAGCTGGCGCCCGGAGAGATCTTGGTCCGCAATCGCTTTGCTTCGGTCGATCCCTACCAACGTCTTTTGGCCGGCGGCGGGGATACCTTCACGAAGCCGGTCGCGTTGGGAGAACCGATGCCGAGCTGGACGGTCGGAGAGGTGCTCTCTTCCCGCGATTCCAGCTTCGCTCCGGGGGAGAGCGTCGTGGCCTACCTGGGCTGGCAGCTTTTCGGCGTCTGCCGGGGGACAGAGGCCCGAAAGGTCGGGGCCCGCAAGCTGCCTCTGCCCTCCTATCTCGGGGTCGCCGGCATGCCCGGGGTGACGGCCTACATCGGCATCTTCGACATCGGTCGGCCCAAGGCGGGCGAGACGGTCGTCATTTCCTTAGCCGCCGGAGCGGTGGGAAGTGTAGCGGGGCAGCTTGCCAAGATGCATGGCTGCCAGGTGGTCGGGGTCGCCGGGGGAGCGGCCAAATGCCGCCATGTCGTCGAAGATCTCGGCTTTTCCGCAGCCGTCAACCAGAAGAGCGACCGGCTGTCGGCCGACCTACGAGAGAGCGCTCCCGAAGGAATCGATCTCTATTTTGACAGCGTGGGTGGCGCTCTTCTCGAAGCGGTTCTGCCACTACTCAACCCCTTCGCCCGGATCGTCCTCTGCGGCCACATCTCGACCTACGAAGATGTGCAGACACCCCTCCCGAAGGGTTGGGATTTCCTGCTCTCCCGGAGAGTTCGGCTCCAGGGCTTCATCGTCGGCGACCGGCTCGACCGGTGGCCGGAG
>NZ_CABFUZ020000052.1 GCF_902143385.2 Methylacidimicrobium cyclopophantes | reverse complement strand
GCAAAATCCATTCCGGCGGAGAAGCCGGTCCCGATGCGGCGGTTGGCAGCCCGCGGTCGTCGCTCTCCTGCTTCTTTGTCCGGCTTCTTTCGGCATCTGTCAACCGGCTCTCTTCGATTCCGCCCCACTGGCCTCGGCCTACGAGCGGATGAGCGCCGCCCAGTACGAGATCGGGACCAAGCTCGTCGCCCTGCTGCGGGTCGGTCCGGGCGCTTCCGTTCTCGACCTGGGCTGCGGCACCGGACGACTCGCCTCCTACGTCTGCCGAATCACGGGACCGAAGGGGAAAGTCTTCGGGCTCGATCCTTCTCCCTATCGGATCGCGATCGCCGAGCGCCGGGCACGGAGGGGACTCTCCTTCGCCGTCGGCGGCTCCGGCGACCTTTCCGCCCTCCCTTCCCGCTCCTTCGACGTCGTCTATCTCAATTATGTCCTGCACTGGATCGACGACCGAAGGCGGGCCTTGCAAGAAATCCATCGGATCCTCAAGCCGGGAGGAAAGCTGGGGATCAGCTTTGAAGATACGAGCCGGCCTTCGGATTTGGACGAACTGATCGAGCAATCGGCGAAAGAGGTGGTGGGGAGAATTCCGCCGAAACTCTTCCTCTCGACCGCTCCCCTTGGGCTGACGGAGCTCGAAGAGATGCTCCAAAAGAGCGGGTTCCGGGTCTTGCGCCTAAAAAAGGTGGAATCGATCGATCGGGCAAGAAGTCCCGAGGAGCTGCTCGCCTTTTGGCGAGCGAGTAGCGCAGGGAGGTTTCTCTCCGGAGTCTCCGAGGAGACGAGGTGCCGGATCGGCCGACGCATCCAAGAACGACTCGCCGCACAAACCGACCGGGAGATCCGGATCGTCAGCGACACCCTCCTCCTCGTAGCGGAACGCGGCGCCGCCGACTAAGAGCCCTCCACGCCTCTTCCCGCCTAGGACAAGCGGGCGCTAAAAATTGGCAATCCTCCGTTAGCGGCGGAGCGGAAGGAGGGACTACTCTCTGCGCGTGGCTCGACGCAGATGCTGAAAAAACGAACCATTGCCTCGATCGCGGCCGTAGTCTTCTTCTCGGCTTTTGCGACCGCAGCCGAGGGGGAGAATCCGACAGACGCACCTCCGAGCGTCGGTGCCGGGGTCCTCGATCCCGCAGCCCCGGCTCCCGTTGCTTTGACCGAGCTTCCCGCGGTGACGGTGACCGCCGAGCAGGAACGAGCTCCCGCCCCCGCCGAGGAAGTGACTTCGGTCTACGGACCGGACCTGTCCATCATGGATACTCCCCGCGATGTTCTTCCCATCGCGCAGGAACGACTCAAAACCGTGATGGCTCAGCAGGTCAACGATCTGGTCGCCTTCAGCCCTTCGGTCAACCCGACCCAGGCGACGGGAAACGTCGTCAGCGAACCCGTGGTTCGCGGGCTCCCC
>NZ_CABFUZ020000051.1 GCF_902143385.2 Methylacidimicrobium cyclopophantes | reverse complement strand
AGGAGCCCCGGATCCGGCTCCTGTCCGGACGGGAAGCCTTCTTGCGCTTGAGCGCCCATCGGGGATGCCGGATCCGCTGGAGGGAGGAAGAGGAGTTCCGGCTCTTTTCCCGGTTGATCCATGAGGTGCCGGTGGTCGCTTGCCAGGTCCCCCGGGATCGAGCGAAGCTGCGGGATCTCTTTTCCCGGATGCGGCGGGTGTTGGAAGAGGACTTTTCCGAGGCGGCGGGAGCGGTAGCCAGCCGATGAGCTTCTCCTGGAAATCGGTCGGGTTGATGATCACCCGCCGCTGCCCGCTGGCGTGCGGCCATTGCGTCACCCGCTCTTCGCCCCGAGTCCAGGGGAAGATGGCGTTCGAGGCGGCCGCCGGATGGATTCGAGAGATTCCCCGAGTGAGCCGGAAGGTCTGCTTCACCGGGGGGGAGCCTCTCTTATATCCCGAAGAGGTCCGGGAGTTGACCCGGCTCGCATCGCAATTGGGGCTTTCGGTCTCCTTGGTCACCGGCTGCGGCTGGGCCAAAAACGCCGAGCGGGCCCAAAGGATCTTGGCGGAGCTGGCGGAGGCCGGGCTCTCGCAGATCGTGATCAGCTGGGACCCTTTCCACGAGCCTTTCCTAAAGAAGGATCTTCCCCTTTCGGTGGCGCGGGCGGCGGCCGACTGTGGGTTGCAACCCAGGATCCGCTCGACCTACCGGGCGAGCGATTCCCCCGACTTTCGCGCTCGGTTCGTCTCGGAGTTTGCCCCCTTCGTGGAGCTGTTCGAGAGCCAAGAGGTGGTCGCCATGGGGAGGGCGCGCAGCCTTCCTCCAGGAGCTGTCTCCCGGACCAAGGAACTTCCGGGTGGGTTTTGTCCCTCGGTCGTGCTTCCGGTCGTCGATGGGGATGGGCGGGTCTATGCCTGCTGCGGTCCCTCGCTCGATGCCGCGCCCGGCTCCCCTCTGGTTCTCGGCAACGCGTTGGAGGAGTCATTGGCGGAGATCCTCGAGCGAGCGCACTCCGATCCCCTCCTGCACGCGATCCACGCCTTCGGTCCCCGCGGGCTCCTTTCGCTGCTGGGAGCCGAGCGAGTAGAGGAGAAAGAGTTTTCGGGAATTTGCGATCTCTGCCTGCGGCTCACCGATGACCCCGGATGGGTAGCCCGGATTCGAAAGCGTCTTGCCGAGCCGCAGATTCGGTTTGCCATCGAAGCGCTTCTGCTGGCGCGCAAAGGAGAGCGAGCGCAAAAGCCCCGACCGGTCTCGCCGAGTGCGATTCGGGAGCGGGAAGCCGGCGCGGCCCTTGCGGGCTAGCGCCGGGAGGGAGAGAAGTGAGCAGGAGCAATCAGCAATAGGAGGAGATGGAGATGAAGGAAGAGAAGGGGAAAAGCGAATCCTTTGGAGAAGCGAAGTTGGAGGAGCAGCAGCTCCTCGGGAGGAAGAGGCGCTATCTCCCGCCGAGGCTGACGGTCCACGGGACGCTGGAATCCATCACGCAAAATACCGGACTGCTCCTCACCGACACCCTCTTGACCGGAAGCACAGTCTCGACGGTCACCTTGGGATAGGGATCTGGGCGGCGGACCATCCCTCCATTTCGAAGGAGGGCCGAGCATCCGGAGCGGGAAGGGGGATGAAGATGGCCGAATCCGGGAGGATCGCGCGGGCGGAGGAAGCTCTCCACACAGAGGTGGAGGGCTCGGTGGTGATCCTCCATTCCGGGGATGGGATCTACTACCAGCTCGACGGCGTCGCTGTTCGCGTCTGGGAGCTTCTGGCCGAGCCGATGACCTTCGAGAGTCTATTGGCGGCGCTTCTCTCCGAATTCGAGGTCGAGCCGGAGCGCTGCCGGAGCGACTTGGCCTCCTTGCTCGAGGAGCTGGAGGCGCACCGCTTGGTGGTGCCCGGCGGAGGCGCGCTAACCGCTGCCGGCGGGAAGGGCGATGGGGGCGATTAGTGGATGGTGGCGTCTCTCTGGGGATCTGGAGGAAGAGGCGTCTGGAGCGATGGTGGAGGCGCTTGCCCACCGGGCGCCGCGGGGCGGACGGGAGGAGCGGCTGCCCGGCCTCTTCCTCTGGGAGGCGCGGGAGCGAACGGAGTCGGCGACTGGCAGCGCAAAGGGCGTGCGGGTGGTTGCCGATGCCCGGATCGACAACCGGGAGGAGCTCGAAAGGCGGCTGGGGCTCTCCGCCGGAGCGAGCCCGGAGGAGCTGATTGCGGCCGC
>NZ_CABFUZ020000050.1 GCF_902143385.2 Methylacidimicrobium cyclopophantes | reverse complement strand
GCGGAGCCGCGGGCGCCCCTCCTGCGGCAGCGGGCGCTTCACGAACGGCGCGAGATCGAATCCGTGGCGACCGCTCACGCCAAGCGCCTCGTGGTCGTTGCGCTCTTGGAACAGGAGCCCGTCGGCGTCGATCGGCTGCGGACGCTGGTCGAGCGCTCCGTGGAGCCGAATGGATCGAGAGCCCAAATGACGAGCCCCGCCGGATAAAGCGGCTGGTATTTTCGTGCCGGCAGCCGTCGGAGGCTAGGAAGCGAGCTTGCGAAGCTCGCTCTCCAATGCCTGGCGATCGAGATTTTCCACGGGCAGGGAGAGCAGACGCCGGAATCGCTCTTCGAGAGTACGGGCGACCTCTCCGAAGGCCCTTTCCTTTTCCTCGAGCGTTCCTTCCACGGCGGCTGGATCGGGAAAGGACCAGTGGGCGCGTGCCGCGGGATAGGGCCAGACGGGACACTCGGCCGCCGCGCTGTCGCAGAGCGTAATCACCGCGTCAAAGGGCTCCCGAGGAAGTTCTTCGATCCGTTTGCTGCGGGCGGTCGATGCGTCGATCCCGTACGCTTTCCGGAGGACGGAAATCGCGTGAGGATTGACCCGGCCGGTGGGGCGGGAGCCC
>NZ_CABFUZ020000049.1 GCF_902143385.2 Methylacidimicrobium cyclopophantes | reverse complement strand
GCAGGCCGCCGAGGATGATTCCGTCCTCACCGGCATTCTCTCCCCTATCCTTTTTCGGCGGAGGGTCCATCCCCGGCCGAGACGGCCGCCTGCGAGCAGGAGCAACTCCCCGCAGGCCCCGAAAGGACGATCAGCCGTGTTTCCATCGGATTCTCGACGAAATGGAGGATCGCCTCTCGGAGGAGCGGCTGACTCTCCGACGGCAGAAAAAGTCGGCAGCCCTTTTCTTCCCAAAGGACATCGCCTTCCCGAGGAGCGAGCTCGATCGAAAATTCGGTGGCAAGGCCGGAGCAGCCCCCGGGACTGATGGTCAAGCGCATCCCGGCGTCGGGGCGACCGCCGCTCCCCAGGCGAATCATCCTCTTGATGAACGCCTCGGCTTTCGGAGTGAGCGTGATCTTCATCTCGGGTACCGGGGCAGGCTCTTATCCACGATGCATGTGTTGTCCACCGGACAGACGGCTACGCATTGCGGTTCGTCGAAGAAACCGACGCACTCCGTGCACTTCTTGGGATCGATCAAAAAGATCCCGTTCTTTTCCGATATCGCCTTGTTCGGACACTCCGGCTCGCAGGCCGAGCAACCGGTGCACTGCGACGCCACGATCTTGTATGCCATCGATTTCTCCCGTTTCTTTCTTTTTCCCTCTTGCTTCCTCCGATCAGGCCGCCGCGCTCGCAGGCGCGCCCGCCTCGACAAACGCCCCTTGGCGAATCATCGCATCCCCGCGCTCGACCTCGGCGATCGCTCCGATTTTCAACCGCTCCAAGTAGCCGCGGTAATACGAGAGAGCCGCCGTCTCTATGTAGCCGTAGGCATACTCGTCGACCGGTTCGATTCCCGCCTTCCGCAACTCCTCCTTCGGGCAGGCACCGATCTTGGCGACGAGCACCGCCACGCAATCGTTGATCGCGCGAATCACCCCCGCGAGGGCATCCTCCTCTCCATAACCACCCTGGCAGTAGAGATCGACGCGCCTATGTCCGACAAACTTCGAGCCCGCGGTGCTTACCTCGTAGATCTGAAATTCCTTCGCGTGGCCAAAGTGCTCGTTGACCTTTCCCCCTCCCTTCGTGGCGACCGCCAAGAGGATCTTCCGATCGCTGTTTTCTCCGGCGAGGGTAAGCAGTTCCCGTTCTCGAGCCGCTTTCCGCGCCGCTCGCTCTTCCTCGACCGAATTCCGATAGGCCTCGCGCTTTTTGGAATCGTACCGGATCTCTATCGACTCGATGCGCTCGGTGGTGAACTCGGCTCCGCGATCCTCCCCCAGCAAGCCGACCGCGTCGGCTC
>NZ_CABFUZ020000048.1 GCF_902143385.2 Methylacidimicrobium cyclopophantes | reverse complement strand
GAGTCTGGAGCTTTTCGACCAACGCTTGCGCCTGGGAGCTCCGAGCCGCCACTTCGCGGTTTACCTCTCCCATTGAACTGGTGCGAACCGTCCCCTTGGCATCCCTGACATGGAAGTAGCCGCTGCTTTTTTCGGCGACGTACCCCTGCTGGCTTATTGCTCTCTGAGCCAAAGCGACCGACGGGATGCCATAGCCCTTCTCCAATAAGTAGTTGAGCCCGGGATAGGTTTCGTTGGGCGGGCTCGATGGAGTGAGCCGCTCATTTCGCAAGAAGCCCGTGAGTGCGGCTCCGCCGATGGAAACCACTCGTCCCCGGGGGGTCGCCTCGGCGATCGCCTGCGCAATCGACTGATTTCGCTTTGTCAATCCCTTCGGACTCACGAGATAGGCCAAGATTTGCCCAGGGTTCGGGTTCTGGATCGGTCTTCCACTCTTATCGAGAGCGTGCTGCCGATCGATGTCTCCGGCCACGATCCGATATCCCATCTGATGCGCCGCCCGCCAGAGCCGGATCTGCTGGATCTCGGCAAGCAACGCAGGAACATCCGCTGGCTTTACTCCCGCCGCCTGCCACTGCTTCGGATCGTTCGTCGAATCGACAACGCGCAAAGCCTTCCCCACCGTTCGCAGGAGCAAGGCCCAGGAACTCCGAGTTCTCGGAGTGCTTCGCAAAGCGCCCATTCCCGGCTCGAATCCCATCTTGACCGCCGCCATCTTCTCGTAGGTTGGATTCTTCAAGTAGTCGTTGAGTTCCCTCTGAAAGTCCTTGGGATATTCGATCACCAGGGTCCGTGCGCCATGGGGATAGGCATTTTGGAGAAAGTTCTGTTCACTCTGCATCATCACCGGGTCTAAGTGGTGTTCGCCGATGAGGATCGCCTCGATGCCCGACCGGTCGATCGGCTCCCAGTACTTCTGGTTGGCGACGGCAATGGGCGAGGGAGGCGGGGAGGGTGGAAGCCTCCGGTTCGCGGGGAGCGGAGTGAGTCCCGGAGCGCGCAAAAAGGTTTGCGGGGCGGCCATCGCACCCTGCAGGAAGGCGGCCGCTGGGGCCGAGACGGCCGCTCCGCTGGGCAGCGCCTCGCTGTTGACCAGGGCGAGCGCGGCTCCTCCGGAGGATGAGGGCTCCTGGGAGCTCTCCGTGGCCGACGCGGCCGCCTCGGG
>NZ_CABFUZ020000047.1 GCF_902143385.2 Methylacidimicrobium cyclopophantes | reverse complement strand
TTTTGCCTCCGGAGCGCAAGGACCGGTTTCGCGCGACGAGCCGAGAGGTGGGGAGGTTCGCGGAAAAAGCCACGATTCGAGGGAGCTCGTCCCGCGAAGGGGTCCGGCTCTTGCCCGAGGCCGATCGCGATCCGACGGCGAAAAGGGGCTCCGTTTCCCGCAACCGATCGCGTCGCGGGCTTGGATCGAGTGGGAAACAGCGAGGAAAGCCTCTTGAAGAATCGAGAGGAGAAGGGCGATCGAGAAAGGCATGGGGAGGCGGCTGCTTCCCCGAAGGCGGGCATGCTTGTTTCCTGGACGGCCCCGCTCGTCGTTTTCCTGATTGGTTGGTGCGGCGCTTTCCCCCTCTTTGCCCAGGGGAGCCGCCCGCTCAAGACGATACCCCCGCTTTCCGCCGCTTTCCCGCTCGTTCAGGAGGGCAGGGAGGTCCACGTCGCCTATCCGTTGGCCATCAACGACCATGTCGTCGTTCCCCGCAACGCCCGGCTCCATTTCCTCTACCAAAGGCCCCAGGGTGCGCAGCGAGCCGGGGAAGAAGGCGAATCTCCCAGAGCGGACGGTGGTGGAGCCATCCGATTCGGAGGCATGGGATTGGGGGGTATGGGATTGGGCGGGCTGCGCATGGGCGCGACGGTCGGGATGCCTCGGGGCTCCAGCCGGAAAGGAGGGCAAGCCGGAAAGCTCCGAGCGGAGAAGGTCGACCGGACCATGGTCTGGAGATCTTGCGAGGCGTTTCGAGAAGCCCTCTCCCGTCGGAACGGAGCGGGCCTGCGACTCGTATTTTCCCTGCCGGCAGCTCCCGTCGAAGATCTCGAACCTGTCGAGGAAGGCGAAGAGGATCTCGGTGAAGAGCCGCGTCCGCAGCCGAGGAGGGTCCGCGACGAGCCGGTTCTCCTGCCGCTGGGCCTGCTCCTGGCGCAGCGGAAGGGGGCTGCGACCGTGCTTGCGGTCGAGGAGGGGAGCGCCGGCGAAGAGGCCGGCCTCCGAGCCAGGGATCGCATCGTCTCTTTGAACGGCCGCCACTCTCCAAGCAACCTGGGGGGATTTTTGGCTCGCTATCGTCAAGAGAGGGAGCGCGGGCTTAAGGAATTGCGTTTGGTCGTGGAGCGAGCGGGAGTTCTTTCCCCAATCTCCCTGACCGTGCCGCTACCGCCGCGGCCCGGAAGGGAGTATCCTCAAGAGGTCGGCGGAGTGAGATAGGAGACGATGGCCAAACCCGGTGGGCAAATTCTTAGCCGGAGCGGTTGGGAGTGCCGAGGAGATGGGTCCTCGGCGGAAGCATGACATTGTCAAACTTTTGCGTAAACATGGCCGCGGCAAAGAACGCGACGGCCCGTAAGGTTTCCTGCCCGACGTTGGCAAGGTCGTGGCGGACATCGGTTGGTATGACAAAAACGCTGCCGGGGCCGAGAGGATAGACCCCCGACTCCATGCGCAGCTCGCCGATCCCAGAGAGGATGTATTGCGTCTCTTCGGTGGCATCCGTGTGCCATCCCAGTCTCCCGCCCGGGTCGATCTCATAGACGATCGCCGAGGATTGGGTTGCGCGGCGTCCGCCGCAAGACGCGAAGGCGCCGGTCCAACGTACGGAGGCGTCGTCTTCTCCACGAACGGAGAGACGTTCCAACTGCTTGCTGTCGACGACGGGATTCATGGACTCTCCTTTGCGGGTTGGTGGGAAGGACTGTTGCGTCGGATCCTAGAGGGTCCGGGCAGCCGGGACAAGGGATTTGCTTCTGGCAGGGGCTGTGGGTACCGATTCCGATCGAGCAAAAGACTCTCTGCCGATCATCCCTCATTGCCCACGATTCGAGGAAGCCGCAAGGGGCAGAGCCGCGCGGCCACAAGCCGACGGCGATTCCTGGAAAAATAAATGCTTTCGTAGCGCAATCTTGCTAAAAGCGTCGAACTGCGGGTTTGAATGGATGATGAGAGAAGGTTTCCACGGGGTTTGCCGAGGCTGATGATGGGGGCGGAACCAGCGTTGGCATCGGAGAGGCCGATGCGAAGCATTCCTTTGGCATGGCTGCTCTTCGTGATCCTCAACCTCCTGCTTTTTTCCGGTTGTCAGGCGAAAAGCATCAAAGGCGTTGTGCTCCCGTTCTCCACCCTGCATCGAAAGACGCAAAAGCTCGGGAGCAAGCCCCGCCATCTTTGGACCTACGGCGAATTTACCGCCTGGAGCCCTGTCCAAGAGGGGGTGTTTGCCGCCGCCTTCCCTAAGCTGTTGAGTTTGACCGTATTGCAGAAGATCGCCCCTTACGTGGTCTTTCCGACCGAGCCGATCGTCCAAATCGCGATTTGCGAAGCCGATTTTCCGATCCCGGGATTGAAGCAAGGGAAGCGCTTCGTCATTACCGAGGAGGAACCGGCCGAGGTCCTGGAGATGTTGCAATCGCACTGCTTTTATGCGCGCTTGCGGCTTTCGGCCCCGCCCAAGCTGCTCGGAAAGCCCGAGGAGAAGGAGAGCGGAGGGGTGAAGGCCGAGGCGGGAGAGGAGCAAGGGGCGGCCGCTGGCCGAGGGAAGCGGGCGGAAGCCGAAGGGCGCAATCCCGGAGAGAAAACGACGGAGCGTGCTTCCGAAAAGCCCCTAGTGCTCCATTTTTCCGCCATCGCCCGGGCCTGGAAAGAGCGGGGAACGCGTCCTTCGGATACTTGGACCTACGGGAGATTCTTCATCGATGCGCCGCCGCAAGAGGGTCTCTTCATCGGCCACGAATCGGGTTTGGCGACGAGGAGGATCATTGAAGGACTTCTCGCCTCCGCGGTGGTCTTTCCTTTCGGGGAGCGCTACGATACCGCGATTTTCTCCTCGCGCTTCCGGCATCTGCAGATCGAAAGAAAGTCGGTGATCGAAATCGACAAACGGCATCCGGCCCGGGTGGTGGAAATCGTTCCGGCGGGCGGATTGCTGGTGCGGCTCGATCTCGAGGCCGAGCCGCAGGTGGAAGGTCCCGGA
>NZ_CABFUZ020000046.1 GCF_902143385.2 Methylacidimicrobium cyclopophantes | reverse complement strand
GAGGGTCTCCCCTCCGAGGCGGCCGTAGGCGCGCGCTATCTGATGGCCCGGGGAGTACCCGAAAGCGCGCTCGTCCGCGAAGAGCGCTCCCGACACACCTTGGAAAACCTCCGCTTCCACCGCTCGGCCGCCCGACCGGAGGGCCTCCACACTGCCTTGGTCACGAGCCGCTTGCATCTAGCCCGCAGCTCGGCCCTCGCCTCCGGTCTTCGGATCCCCCACCAGCTGTGCGCCGCCGAGGAGCTCTGGTCGCTTTCCCCGCGGGAGATCCCGCGCCTCCTGGCGGAGGCCTTCTTCCTCCACTGGTACTGGGTCGGCCGCAACTATGCCCGGTGGACCGGCAACCGGCGGATGCTCGAGCCGATCTCTTAAGCCTTCCCCGAGCCGATCATGCACCCGCAAGCCCCGCTCCCAGCTCCGGCTCCCGGGCGCTGGCATCCCTCTCCGGCGATCCGCCTCTCTCTCTGGCTGCATGGAGCCCTGCTAGGGGCACTCCTCCTCTTCCCCAGGAGCTGGGCTTGGCTCCTATCGATCTTCCTTGCCGACCAGCTGCTCCTCACCCTCTCCGGTCTCTGGCCCAAAAGCTCCCTCCTCGGGCCCAACCTCGTCCGCCTTCCTCTCCCAGCGCCCGGTCTTGTCGTCCTCACCTTCGACGACGGTCCCGATCCCGAGATCACCCCCGGGATCCTGGACCTCTTGGACGCCCACGGGGCCAAGGCGAGCTTCTTCTGCATCGGAAAGCGTGCGGAGCGCTATCCCGATCTCCTCCGGGAGATCCTCTGCCGGGGCCATAGCGTCGAAAACCATAGCTTTGCCCACTCCCCCCTCTTCGCTTTCTCCCCCCTCGGGGCCTTCCGGCGGGAGATTGGAAAGGCCCAATCGGTCCTCAGCGGGATTGGCGGCAGGCCTCCCCGCTTCTTCCGGGCCCCCATGGGGTTTCGCAATCCGCTCCTCGATCCGGCCCTCGCTCCCCTGGGCCTCCGCTATGTTTCCTGGACCCGGAGAGGCTTCGACACGACCTGCCGGAAGCCGGAGACCGTTCTCCGGCGGCTCACCCGCAACCTAGCCGCAGGCGACATCCTCCTGCTCCACGACGGAGGGAGCGCGCGCAGCTCGGAGGGCGAGCCCGTGAGCGTGCGGGTCCTCTCCGCCCTCCTCCCGATCCTGGCGGCCCGCCATCTCCGTGCGGTCTCCCTCCCCATGGCGATGGGGATGGCCCCGGGCGGAGCGGAAGCTCTCTCGTCCCACGACTCTCGCTCCCAGACGGGGCTCAGGGGAGCTTAACGATGGCGTAGGAAAAGCCGCGCAAGGGCGCCGAGCAGGAGGCGCAGGTGCATGCGCGCAAGAAGGAGATTGTCCCGGAGATAGCGGAATTGGGAGACTCCGCCTTCCTTCCGGGAGAGGTAGCGGACCGGCGCCGGAAGATGGACGGGATCCACTCCTTTCCAGAAGAGGCGGACGGCCGCCTCGGGGTCGAAGTCGAACCGGCGCATCGTTCGGCGCGATTCCAGGATCTCGAGGAGCGGGCGAATCGGATAGACACGAAAGCCGAAGAGCACATCGCCCGGATTTCCGCCCAGGGTCTCGATCCGCGCCAGCCAGTTGGAGATCTTCCGGCCGCCGACCCGCAGGGAAGGGGCGCTTTCATCGAAGATCGGACATCCCAACACCATGGCGTCGGGGGAGGCGGCGGAAGCGGCTAAGAAGCGCGGGATCAGGGAAGCGGGATGCTGCCCGTCGGCATCCATCGTCAACGCATGGGTGAAGCCGAGCCGCGCGGCTTCCCGCAGACCGTGGTGGATCGCCGCCCCTTTGCCCTGATTCGCAGAGAGCGAGAAGAGCCGGAGACCAGGATCCTCTTCCGCACGCCTTCGGAGCGGGAGCTCGGAGCCGTCCCGGCTTCCGTCGATCACGACCCAGACCGGCTCCCAGAAACGGCGCGCCTCCTCCACCGTCTCCAAGAGCTTCGGCCCGGTGTTGTAGCTCGGTATCAAGACGAGAGCCCGAGTCCTTGGAGTCGTCATCGGGCGGAAATCGACGGATTGCGCCCAAGCTCCTGGCGGTAGTAGCTTTCGAGCTCGGCGAGGAACTGGTGCGCATCGCCCTGAGGGGAGAAGCGGCGTCCGAGACGGGCACGATAGACGAGGGGGAAGCGCGGTTTAGAAAAGAGGGGCCATCCCTTGGCCAGGTAGGGGAAGCTTCCCTCCAAGAAGATCGTCTGCACCGGAATGCCCGTCGCCCGGGCGATGAGGGCGATCCCTCCTTTAAACGGGTTGAGCGGGGCGGCGGTCGTCCGCGTCCCTTCCGGGAAGATCAAGAGCTGTTCGCCGCGACGGATCGCCTCCTCGGCCTCTCGCACCAGCCGCAGCGGCGAATCGCTGCGGATATATCGGGCGAGCCGGATGCATCCTCCGAAAAAGGGATTCTCCCAAAGCCCGGCCTTGGTGAGACAGACCACCCTCGGGAGCCGGGAAACCACCAAGACCGCATCGAGGAGGGCCGGGTGGTTGGCGGCGAGGAGAAGCGGTCCTTCGTCTCGGAGGCGGTCGAGGGCCGCGAGATCGCAGCGGAAGAGCCCGAGGAGCTGCATGTGGGAAAGGAAGAGCCGAAAGCCGGCCATGATCAACAGTTGCCCGACGCGCGCTCCCATCCTCGGCGGAAGGAAAAGAGCCAGCAGGCCGGAGACGAGACTCCAAAGGAGACTGCCCAGCCAGAAAAACCCGATGGCCCAATAGAAGCGGGCGAATTCCGCTCCCCGCGCGAGCCGGTCTCGCAGCCGGCAGCCCTCGCCCGCCTCCGAAGCGCAAGAGCGGGGCAAAAGGAGAGCCTCCCTTCCCGCGGAACCTTTCTCTCGCCCGTTTCCCTTGTCCAGAACGGCTGCCACTCTAATCCGCCGGCTCCTCCCCCGTAAAGAACCGAAGGGGCCTATCGCCCCTCCTCGTCCAACGGGACGAACTGGTACCATTGGCTCCAATGGGAGGCAATCTCGGGCACCAGCAGATCGAAGAGCTGCTGGCTGGCGGCTTCCAAGCTCTCCTCGTCCGGCCTTCGGCTCGAGAAGCGCAAGGGGGGGCTGCACCAGACCCGGTAGCCCCGGCCGGCCGTCTCGCTCACCGTCACCACGAAGACCGGAACTTCTTCGAGCATCGCCAGATAGAGGATCCCCGTCGAAACGGGCAACCGGCCATGGGGAAGACGGACGGAAACCCGGCTCGTTGGAGAAGGACGATCGACCAGGGCGGCCACGAACTTTCCTTGGGAGAGCTCCCGGCGGATCGCCAGGAAGGAAAAGGCGTCTTCTCCGATCTCGAGCGTCTCGATGCCCCAGCGGCGGCGATAGGCCGCCC
>NZ_CABFUZ020000045.1 GCF_902143385.2 Methylacidimicrobium cyclopophantes | reverse complement strand
CGCCTCGGAGGGGAGACCCTCGCCGCGGCTCCCTCCGAGGAGGAAGAGCGTGGCCGAGGGGAACTGCCGGTGGAGGGCGAGCGCGCGATCCAATCGATGGCGATAGGGGGAGGTCAACCGGCCTTCCGCATCGAGAGAGGAGCCGAGAACGACGATACAGGCGGGAGCATCGGCCGAGGTGCGGCTCCGCCGGGCGACGCGGAGGATATGGCCGACAGCGATCCAGAAGCTGAGCGTGGCGGAGGCGAGCGCTACGCCAATCGAAAGCGCGAGCATCGAAAGCCCATCGGTGCCTAGGAAAAACGAGCCCAACTCCGGGTTCCTCCTCCAGCGGGGCTGCCGGAATCGGCTCCCGCCCTTTCCCGGGGAGAGTGGGCCCACGCTACCCTTGCCGTCGGTCCTGGCGGTGCCGCTCTCCCCGGGCTGCATGGCGCTACTATCGCTCGGTTAGCCCCTCCGAGAAAATCCGCTTGTCGAGGCTGCAGCGGATAGGCTTCCTAGGAGGGCGCGCATGTTCCTACCACATCCCGATTCGAGTGAAGAGGGCGAGCGGACCAACCGATCGACCCGATAGGGTGAGGGTTCTCCTTTCATGGCAAAACGCTTTCCCAACTTTTTTCGCTTCTCGCTCGGCTGCCTGGCCTTCGGCGCCTCGCTCTTCTGCGCCGGGATCGGGCTGGGGGGGGCACTGGCGGATCCGTCGACCGAAGCCGAACGGATCGTCCACCGGCTCGCCGAGCAGGACAAGCGGCTTGCAGAGCGGCGCAGGCAGTTCGATTACGATCTGACGATCATCCGCCAGAAGCTCGACGCCGAGCGGCACATCGTTTCGGAGAGCAAGGAGCGTCAAGTGGTCTATGCCGACCGAGCGCCCGATTACGGCTCCCGTCCCGAGAAGGGGCCGGAAGGAGAAACCGCCAAGGCGGCGCAGGAAGAGCCCTTTGAAGTCTTGAATGTGATCGACCATTACTACTATTCCCTGGAGGGGAGCGAGACGATCCACGGGGTCGACTGCTACAAGGTCCGCTTCACCCCGAAGCCCAACATGCCCTACCGGAATCGGGAGGAGAAGGTCGTCAATGCGGTCTGGGGCCATCTGTGGATCTCGAAGGAGGACTACTCTCTCATGGGGAACGAGGGCTTCCTCGGTCACCCGGTCTCGGTGGCCTGGTTTTTTGCGCGGCTCTACGAGCTCGAGTTCCGCTGGGAGTCGCAGCGGCTTCCAAACGGAGACTGGGGGCCCAAGGAGGTGCGCTACCGCTATGCCGTCCACATCCCTTTTGGATGGCTGCGCGAACGGGTGATCCGGGAATACTCCGACTTCCGGTACCACTCGATCCCGAGGAAGCGGGCCTCTCGATAGGGGCTCGAAAGCACACGGAAGCATTGACAAGCGAATCAAGAGAAGGGAAGGTGCCCTAGCCTTCATGGAACCCCGCGCCGATACGCAGCGACCCCCGGCCTATCGGCGGGTCCTTTTGAAGCTGAGCGGGGAGGTGCTCGCCGGCCCCGACTCTCCCATCTCGATGGAGGTGACCAAGAAGATCGCCCGGCAGGTCGCGGAGGTCTACGGCTCGGGCATTCAAATCGCGATCGTGATCGGCGGGGGGAATATCTGGCGGGGAACGACCGGACTCAAGAGCGGTCTCGATCGGCCAACCGCCGACTACATGGGCATGTTGGCGACGATCATCGATGGCCTGGCCCTCCAAGGGGCGCTCGAGGGCCTGGGGATTCCGACCCGGGTGCAGACAGCCGTCGAGGTGAGGAATGTGGCCGAGCCCTTTATCCGGAGAAGGGCGATCCGCCATCTGGAAAAAGGGAGGATCGTCATTTTCGTCGGCGGCACGGGAAATCCCTTCTTTTCGACCGACACGACGGCGGCGCTCCGGGCGAGCGAGATCGAGGCCGAGGTGATTCTCAAGGGAACGAAGGTCGACGGCATCTACGACAGCGATCCCAAGATCCATCCCGAGGCGAAGCGGTTCACCCAGCTCCGCTACCTCGACGCGATCCAGAAGCGGCTTTCCGTCATGGATTCGACCGCCTTCTCACTCTGCATGGACAACAACATCCCGATCGTCGTCTTCAATGTCTTTACGCCGGGCAATCTCCGGGCCGCGATCTTCGGCGAGCCGATCGGGACGCGAGTCTGCGCATAGTCCCTCTTCTCTTGTTGCAGCGGGAGTCTCTTCCCCGCAAAATGGAGCAAAAAGGCAACGCATGAGCAGCTTCGACGAGATCCTTTTCCACACCGAGGAGCGCATGGAGAAAGCCCTCGGCCATCTCCGGGAGGAGTTTGCCTCGGTTCGATCGGGCAAAGCCTCTCCCGAACTCGTAGCCAATGTTCCGGTCGAGGCCTACGGCTCCTCGATGCGGCTGCGGGAGCTGGCCGCCATCACGGTTCCCGATGCGCATCTTCTTCTCATTCAACCATGGGATCCGACCGTCGTGGACGCCGTGAGGAAGGCGCTCGAGGAGGCGAGGCTCGGCATCAACCCGATGGTCGACGGCAAGATGATCCGCCTCCCCATTCCCCCGCTTTCCGAAGAGCGGCGCCATGAACTCATCCGGGTCGTGCGCAAGCTGGCGGAAGAGGGACGGGTGGCGCTGCGGGGCGTACGCCGGCATGGGCTCGAAGAGGCCAAGGCGCTGCAAAAGGAGTCGGATGTGAGCGAGGACGACCTCGCCCGAGCCGAGAAAGAGGTCCAAAAGCTGACCGATCGATTCATCGCCGAGGTCGACCGGCTCCTCCAAGCCAAGGAAGCCGAGCTCCTCAAGGTCTAGAGGACGATCGCCGTGAGTGCGCGAAAGATCCTGCTTCTGGTCGGCGATTTCGTCGAAGACTACGAGGCGATGGTCCCTTTTCAGGCGTTGCGGATGGTCGGCCATTCGGTGGATGCGGTCTGTCCGCGAAAGCGGGCGGGGGAGAGCGTCAAGACCGCGATTCACGATTTCGAAGGAGACCAGACCTACACCGAAAAGCCTGGCCACCGATTTGCCCTTACCGCCACCTTCGAGGAGGTCGATCCCACCCTCTACGACGCCCTCGTGATCCCCGGCGGGCGGGCGCCCGAATACCTGAGGCTCGAGCCGGCGGTCTTGGATCTTGTCGGTCACTTCGTGAAAGCCGGCAAACCGATTGCCGCCATCTGCCATGGTGCACAGCTGCTCGCGGCGGCCGGCGGGCTTTCGGGGAAGCGGGTTTCCGCCTACCCCGCGGTGGGACCCGAAGTACGGGCGGCGGGCGGTTCCTATGTCGAGCTGCCGATGAGCGGAGCGCTGGTCGATGGGAACCTCGTCACCGCACCCGCCTGGCCGGCCCATCCGGAATGGCTCGCCCGTTTCCTGGAGCTCTTGGGAAGTCGGGTGACTCCCTGAGTCGGCTCTGCTCCGGGAAGAGGGGAGTTGCGCAGGGGAGGGGGCGAAGCATGGCGGCTGGGAGGAGATGGGGCATCGTTCTGCTCTGCGGACTCTTGGGCGCATGCGCCAACGTCGGCTACCTGCCTTCCGAGGGCCAAGGGGTCCTTCTGCCCGCCAAGCCGGGAACCAAGCGGGTCGTCGACGGCATGGACGTCTGGACACGAGGCGGTCCCGATCGCCCGGCCTGGGTCCTGGGAACGGTCACGGAGACACGGGGCAAAGGACCGATTGGAGGGGGAGGTACTTTGCTCGGGCTGGTGAAGCAGGCGAAGAAGCGCCACGCGGATGCGGTCATCCTCCTGCAGAAGCAGAGCCAGTGGGTGGGGGACGCGATCTACGAGTTCGTCTTGCCCGATTGGGAGGTCAATCGGGAGGCGCTGCTCGTCGTCTACCGGCATTCCCAAGGCGCGGCGGGGAGCCGCGTCGCCGGTAGGCCGAGGTAGGCTCCATGGCCGGAGCGGGATCGAGGGGGGAGATCGGGAAGGTGTCGATCTTTCCGACCTGCGTCGGGGATCTCCTCCGACCGGAGCTCGCCCAGGCGCTCACGCGCCTCCTCTCGAAGCTCGGGATCCCGAGCGATTGCCCGGGCCGAGCCTGTTGCGGGCAGGCGGCGTGGAACGCGGGCTACTTCGCCGAGGCGCGCCGGACGGCGAGCCTCCTCCTCGACTCCTTTTCGGGCGACTCGCGGGTGATCTGCCCTTCGGGATCTTGCACGGCGATGGTCGTGCACAATTATCCCGAGCTCTTCGCGGGCGATAGCCGCCGGCAAGCGGAGGCGGCGCGGTTGAGCGGACGGATCCGGGAGTTTAGCCAGTTCCTCGTGGAGGATCTCGGAATCACCGAGCTGGGTGCCTCCTTTCCCTTTCGAGTCGCCTATCATCCCTCCTGTCACGCCGCGAGGTCCCTGGGAATCGACGTCGCCCCCCGGGCGCTGCTCGGTCGGACCAGGGGGATCGAATTGGTCGAGATTCCCAGCGCGGAGCGCTGCTGCGGCTTTGGCGGCTTTTTTGCCGCCAAGATGGCCGACCTCTCCCTAGCCATGGGGAGAGCCAAAGCCGCGGCGATTCTCCAGAGCGGGGCCGAAATCTTGACCGCGGTCGATCCCGGCTGCCTCCTCCAGATCGAATCGATCCTCCGGGAGGAAGGGAGCCGGGTTTGGATCCTCCATTTGGCCGAGCTCCTCGATGAGGGGATGCGCCGGGCGGAAGGGACCCCGCCCAATTCCACCGGCGGGGAGGGGGATACCCTCTGATGGAGCCCCATCCGCTCCCCCTTTTGGAAGCCCTGGCCGACCGCGCCATGCGCCGGGCGGTCGCCCAGACCGTGGATCGGCTCCAGTCCGCATCTGACCGGCGGCGGGCGAATCTCCCCGACTGGGAGCGCTGGAGGGAGGAGGCAAGGAGGGTTCGAGAGGAGACGCTGGCCCATCTCGACCTTTTCCTCGGTCGCTTTGTGGAGAAGCTGCGCGAGGCCGGGGGGCGGATCCACTTTGCGGAAGAGGGCGAGGAGGCCTGCCGGATGGTCGTGGAGATCCTCCACCGCCAGGGAGCACGGCGCGTCGTCAAATCGAAGTCGATGGTGTCGGAGGAGATCGGCCTCAACCGGCGGCTGGTGGAGGCGGGGATCGCGGTGGTCGAGACCGATCTGGGCGAGCGGATCGTCCAGCAGGCCCAGGGGGAGCCGGCCCATCTGGTCGTCCCAGCGATCGGCCGGAGCCGGGAGGAGATTCGGAAGCTTTTCGTCGAGATGGGAGCCGAGGGAATCGGGAGCGGGACCCGAGAGCTGGTCGACTTCGCCCGGAGCCGGCTTCGCGAGGAGTTCCGCTCGGCCGACGCGGGGATCACCGGGGTGAACTTCGCCATCGCCCAGACGGGGAGCCTCGCCCTCTTCACCAACGAAGGAAACGCCGACCTGGTCGCAAACCTTCCCCCGCTCCATATCGCCCTACTCGGCATCGAGCGGCTCTTGCCCACCCTGGAGGATCTGGCGCTCTTCTCCCGCCTCCTCCCCGC
>NZ_CABFUZ020000044.1 GCF_902143385.2 Methylacidimicrobium cyclopophantes | reverse complement strand
ACAGCGGCCGCCGCCGATTGATCGAGATCGGAGAAACCGGAGCTGCGCACCACCCGCAGCGTTTCGACCCCACCCACTGGCGAGATCTTGACCCAGACCAAGACCACTCCCTGCTCCTTTTTTTGCCGAGCGGAGTCCGGATAGACGGGTGGGGGATTCCGCAGATAGTCAGGCTGCGCAAGCTGCGTTGGCCGCGCTGCCGAAGCTACCGCGAGCGCCGGCTTGGGCTTCGGTGGCACGATCACTTTTTTGGGTTGCGGCTTTCGGACCACGGCTTGTGCCATGTCATCCGGCTTGATCGGCTTCGGCTCCGGTACGGCCTGCTTGAGCGGCTCCGGTGCCGCCACGAGATCGACCGTCGCCGGGGGGAATATGGGTGCCGCTGCCTGCTTGATCTTGGGAGCGAAACTGATGCCGGCACCCAGAATGAGCGCCGCATGGAGCAGCAGCGAGAGGATCCATCCGGCGGTCCGCTCCCGACGTTCCGCCGGATCTTCCTGGAATAGTCTGGATTCTCGATTTTTGAAGGAATCGCGTGAGACCGGCGTAGGTGCTTGCGCCATGACGGCGGTAAGCTCTACCGGAAGTTTGTCCGGCCCATGCCATGGAACTCGGTTCTTGCGCTCTTGGAGAAGGATCATGGCAGATCTCCTTTCCGCTCTTTTGCTCGGCGTCGGTCCTCGGGGAAGGCACCGACAACCGGCCGGCGGATCCCGCGAGAACTACCCTGAGCGCTCTTTCAATCTGGTCCAACCTTACGATGCCGCCCTTTAAGAAATGGGGCGCCCTTAGTTTAACTTTTCTTCAAGTTGCGTTCCGATCTCGCTGCGCTTTCCGACGGATTTTCCGCTCGATGCGCCTGCGGATCTTTCATCGGAGCGTCTTCGGAAAGATCGTCAAGCGGGCGCAGTGCCATTCCCGGAAGGTGCGGTAAGCGATTCGCATGTTCCCGTGGCTGTGAACCAGGGCGGCTACGATCCGTTTCCCCACCCCAAGCCCGGATCCCTTTCCGCCGCTTCGCTTGATCCGGTTGCCGATGGAGACCACGACACGGTCGAGGCCGGGGCGGACGCGGATGAGGATGGCCCCTCTTCCATGGTGGAGGGCGTTGGAGACCAAATTGTAAAGGATTTGCTTCAGATAGGTCGGGTCGGCCTCGACCTCGGCGC
>NZ_CABFUZ020000043.1 GCF_902143385.2 Methylacidimicrobium cyclopophantes | reverse complement strand
GCGGGCCGCCATTAGGACGAACTTCTCGACGGGCGGACCGCCGAAACGGCAAGCGGTTCGCAGGTAGGCGTCGGGGAAATGGGAGTGATAGAAGCCGACCGCGGGAATCCCCAATTCGCGAGCGCCCCGCAAGATCGCCCATGCCAGATGGTAAGGATCTCCCGATTCGACGATGTCGGGCCGAATCTCGCGAAGAATGGAGTGAACCAGGGGAACATTACAGAGGATGCGATAACGAGAAGTGCGGTCGACCTTCGGGGAAGCGATCGTGATTAGATGCGTCCTTCCCTCGCTCTGTTGCGACGTCCGCTCTCCAGGGACAATCAGGAAATGTTCATCCTCCGTCCGCTCTCGAACATGTTGCTGCTTTTCCCCGAGATAGCGCCTCACCCCACCGCTTCGAGGCGAATAGAACTGAGTCACGTCACAAATCTTCATAGAAGCGCCGCTCCTCCCCTTCGCAGAACGAGTCCATCCCCCGAATCGCCGCCCATTGAATACTTTTTTCTGGCTGAAACAAGGAAAGGATAGGAAACGTTTTTTGCCGAACGGCTGCGGCTCGAAGGGGACGCATCTCGAATTGCCGAGGGCAAAGGGGGTGGGTGGGGTTTCTTTCCTACGGAAGACGAGGTGGACAAGCAACCCTATTTTGTTCCCGCCGCTCCCTCGGGTCTCTTTTGTGGCTCTTCTCCCGAAGAGCGGCCCCTGTTTCTCTGCTCGGTCTTCGTTCGCAAGATCTCAGCCTTGACTCTGGTGGGACTTTTTCCGGCTCTTCCGGTTGTCGCTCAAGCCGCCGACCCTGCCCTCTCCGCGAACTCGGTCGCGCCTCAGGCTGCCGAACTCCAGAAGGCCCTCGAGGAGGGAGGCATTGCCGTTCAGTCCTCGCCTCCGAGCCTTCGATTGAGCGGCTATGTCGACAGTTCCTACTTGGACAACTTTCTTCCCCCCAACACTCGAATTCCTACCCGAATGGCGGACGACGGCATTCCCGGCGGGGGATTCAACCTCAACGCCGTCCGGCTCCTTCTCGAAAAACCGCTCGACGACCAGAATCGATGGGAAACGGGATTTCGGACGGATATTTTCGTCGGCCAGGATGCCGCTTCCATGGGGGGACCGGATAATCTCGCGGGGCTGGGGATCCCCACCGAGGCTGGGAACGCTCGAAACAGCTCGAGCTTCCTCCTGGCCCAAGCGTACGTCACCTTTCGCATCCCTGTAGGAAATGCCGTCGACGTAAAGGTAGGCAAGTTCGTTCCTCCCTTGGGATTCGAGGTCATGGAACGGCCCGCCAACCTCAACTTCACTTACGGCAACCTTTATACGAACCTGATCCCGGAGATCGTGACAGGCATGGAAGCGGTTTATCGACCCTTGGATTGGGTAGAAACCACCCTCGGAGTCCTCGACGGCTCATTCAACGCGGCGCGCTCGGGATTTCCATTTTTCGGTGAGAACAATAATACTCTGAGCAATTCGGCCGCTTATCTCTTTCTCGCCTCCACCGGCCTCGACGCGCCGGCTCGCAACGCCCGGCTGGTGGCAAGCGCCCTCTATGGGCCGAACGGAGCGAATCCCCCCGGCTTCGGGTTCGCCTCGTCCGTTCCGGGAACCGGCGTCTTCGTGGAAAGCCCACTAAACCGAGCTGCACCCTTTTTCCTTGGAGATATCTGGGGCGAGTGGATTCCGAAGGCGACCCATGACCGATTGCTCCTCGCCTGCGAGACCACCGGAGGGTTCTACGAAGGTATTGGCAACCCGGCCGGCGAGGCGCTTCGGTCGGCGAGCTGGCTCGGTGCAAGCCTCTGGGCAAAATATCAGGCGAACAGCGTCACAAGCCTTGCCCTCCGGACCGATTGGATTCACGGAAGCACCAACGAGATCCTCTCCGATCACGCGGGTCCAACGGATATCTGGAGCGTCACGACAACCGTTGGCTTCGACATCTGGGAGAACGTGATGCTACGAACTGAGTTTCGGATGGACTGGGGTGCGGCCGTTTATGGGACGCCCTTTGTTCCGCTGGGAACCGTTCTTTTCCCCGTCTCGAACGGACCCGCGTTCCTCTGGGCGGTGGAAACGGTCTATTCCTTCTGACCGGCGGGTTCGACTTTCTTGCCCGACGAATTGGCGATCCAACCAGCGAGCAACGGTCGGACCGGGGATCACAAGGCCGACCCCCTCCACCGACAGACCGGCCACCTTTGCGAAACAGAGTCCGACCAGCTTCCCTTCTAGGTCGAGAACCGGAGCCCCGCTATCCCCTTGGTTCACTGCGGCATCGACTTGTAGTAGGGAGAGGGCTTCTCCTTCTTGGATATCCACGTTCCTCGGATACGAGCTGACAATGCCGCGCGACACCGTGTTCCGATAGCCCATGCCGCACCCAAGGACGAGCACGGACATCCCCAGTCGGTCTTCGGAAAGGTTCCGATAGCGGAAAACGGCGGGCAGCGGTCCCCGCTCGACGCGAAGAAGGGCTAGGTCCACGGCAAGATCGGAAGCGATCAGGCGGGCGAGCCGCACCCTGCCATCGAAAAACGTCACGAAAAGCTCCCTTCGCGCCAAGCTCTTGCCGAGCACGTGTGCGCAAGTGACCACATCTCCCTGCTCCGAAACGACCAAACCCGTTCCGATCCCTTCGACCTTTCTCGCCGGTCCAAAAAATCCGCGACTTCGTTTTTCGACGGATATGGAAACCACCGCCGGTAGAGTACGGCGAATCACCTCGACCACTGCCCGGTCGCACGAGCTAAGCGCTTCGACCGATTTTGGAAGCTCGACGGTGGCAAGAGCGCCGAGCAGTACGGAAAGCCAAAGGATAGACGGACTCCGTCGCCATCGACCCCGTCGCCGACGCCCCCGGGAGGCAACCACCATAGGGGGACTCTGACGGATGAAAACCCGGATGACAATGCGACATCCCTTCCCAGGGATTCGATTCATTCCGAAGGAGAGACGCTTCCCCGTAATCGGCCGCGAGCCGCCCCCAGGCTACGAGAGGCTACGCTCTGCTTGACAAGCGTACACCTCCTTCCCAACCTGACCCGTCGTGCGAATTGCGCAAATTGCTCCGCCGGTCGAGCGGGTTCCTCCGGAAGGTTACGGAGGAACTGAACGAGTCGTCTCCTTTTTGACGGAAGCATTAGTCGACTTAGGACATGAAGTGACGCTTTTCGCGAGCGGGGATTCAATAACACGCGCGCGGCTTCGCCCCGTCTGTCCGCAAAGCCTCCGCAAAACGGCAGACTGTCGCGACTATCTTCCCTATGTCCTGCTCGAGATCGACGCCGCGCTCCGCTCCGAATCCGAGTTCGACCTCCTCCATTTTCACACCGAGTTTCTTCACTTTCCCTTTTTCCGCACCCACCCCGATCGCTCGGTGACAACCCTCCACCTAAGGCTCGACACTCCCGACTTACGAACTCTTTTCCTCGGCTTTCCGGAAATGCCGGTAGTGGCCATATCCGAGGCACAGCGCCGATCGATCCCTCATGCGCGCTGGATGGGAACCGTACATCACGGTTTGCCCGAAACGCTCTATTCCCTAGGCAGCGGAAACGGGGGGTACCTCGTCTTTATCGGCCGGATTTCCGCCGAGAAGCGGCCCGACTTAGCGATCGAAATCGCCCGACGGGCGGGACGGGAAATTCTCATCGCCGCGAAAATGGATCCTCGCCACGATGCCGATTATATGGACATCGTTCGCCCGCTGCTCTCCCTTCCCCACGTGCACTATCTGGGAGAAGTAAACGAACGCCAAAAGCAAGCCTTGATCGGAGAAGCGGTCGCCATGCTTTTCCCGATCAATTGGCCGGAGCCATTCGGTCTCTCCGCGATCGAAGCGTTGGCTTGCGGCACGCCTGTGATCGCCTTCCCGTACGGAGCGATCCCGGAAATCATCGAGCCTGGGGTAACGGGTTTCGTCGTCCAGAACGTGGAGGAAGCCGTCCAGGCAATACCCCGTGCGGCCCAGCTCTCCCGAAAAGAAATTCGGCTCGCCTTTGAAAAGCGATTTACCGCCGAACGTATGGCTCGCGACTACCTAGCAATCTATCACAGGCTTTTGCAATGAATTTGGACGGCGCTTTCCCTACGGCCCTGCGCCGCCTCCGCTCCACTGCCCGCCGAAAGCGTAATCGAAGAGAGCCACGGCATCGGACCATTTGTTCGGGCTATCCAGCAGGATCAGGGCCACTCTCCTCTCCCCTCGCTGGCAGAGAGCGGCATAGGTATGCCGGGATTCCCGCGTCCACCCGGTCTTGGCCGGCCCGACTCCCGGATAAGGTCCGAGGAGCCGATTCGTGTTCATCAGGTACTGCACCGCCTTTCCCTCGGTCGTAAAAAGCGAGAAGCTCTCGGTCGAGCAGATCGTCCGAAGGGGCTCGACGGCAATAGCCGCCTCGAAAATGCGCAAGAGGTCGCTGGCGCAGGTCAAATGCCCGGGGGCCGTGATCCCGTTCGGATTGACGAAGTGTGTCTTTTCACAGCCCAGCTCTTTCGCCCGTGCGTTCATCTCGGTGACGAAGGCATCGACCGATCCGGATACGTGCCGAGCGAGAGCGAGAGCGGCTTCGTTGCTCGAGCTGATGAGAAGAGCGCGAACGAGATCGGCCACCGTAAAACGATCCCCGGGCAGCAAGCGAACGGTCGGCACCTCGCCGGGGGCCGAGAGATCCTGCTGTGATATTACGACCTCTCCCGCAAGGTGGGTCTTCTGGTAGACGAGCAAGGCCGTCATCAATTTCGTCGTGCTCGCCGGAGGGTGAGACGCATAAATTTGACGCCGGAAGAGGGCACTTTTCGCCCCCTCATCCCAGAGAAGAACGGAACCCGCCTGGACGAGGGAATCAACGCGACTTTGCGCCGCCGCCCCAGGAGTGCTGACGAGCCAAGAACCGATCGCCAGGACGAGGAGCCCGCAATGTGCGGCGCGATTTCTCTTCACCGTTGGCCTACCAAAGGGTCCATTCCTGCCGCGGCAGCGTACGGGAGATGCGCGTTTTCCACGAAAGATGTACGATCGCTTTCCGAGAGGAGCGGGAACCGACTCCAAGGAGGCGACCGGAGCGCAGAATCGGCCGGAGAAGGGAAGCCGATCACCATGGGGAGCAAGATATCCGGAAGAACCCTTAGGGGCAAGGAGATGCGGCCGAACGGCATTCTCGAAACTACTCTCTACGTTTCGGACTTGGATGCCGCCGAGGCTTTTTATCAAAAGGTGCTCGGCCTCGAACGGATAGGACGGGAAAAGGGAAGGCACGTTTTCTTTCGCTGCGGAGAATCCATTCTTCTTCTTTTTGATCCGAAGCGGACAATCCGACGCCAATCCGCCGACGATCGACTCGCGGCTCCATCGCATGGTGCGATCGGACCAGGTCATGTCGCCTTCCGGATCCAAGAAGGAGAGACCGAGGCCTGGAAGAGACGCTTGGTCGACATGTCCGTCCCGATCGAAGCGGAGATCCAATGGCCGGGTGGGGGATGGTCGCTCTACTTTCGCGACCCGGAAGGGAACAGCTTGGAGCTGGCTTCCCCGCAAATCTGGGGATTGCTCGAGAGCAAATGAATCTGCCCACGGTGGGATTCGAACCCACACGGGAGTTGCCTCCCACGGGATTTTAAGTCCCGTGTGTCTGCCATTCCACCACGTGGGCCTTCCTCGTTCTCTTCCTTTTTTACCGATCAAGATCTCCTCCAAGCGAGCCCATTGCGCTTGGAAGCTCTCCTCCGACTCGACAGCGTACCGGTAGGGCCGCCCGAGCGCGCCGTCGGAGGTCTCTCTTTCGCCGATGCAACCCGAAACTCGTCAGCGCTCTTGCGGACCGACGATTACCCACCAATAGCGAAACTCGCTAAAACGGGGAGTGCCAAGCTGGCGTCCTACCCAAGCCGGCACATAGGGGAGCTCCTCGCGCTCCACCAAGAGGATCCCGGTCCCTCCGTTCTTCGCCGCGATCCGCGCCGCATGTTTTTTCCAGCGATTGGTTTCCAGAATGCCGATCCGCCGAAAGGGACGGCTCGGGGACGAGCTCCAGATCGCGATTTTTCGCTTCGTGCCATCCACCGTGACGGAGATGTAGTCGTCCGGGGAAAGCTGTCCTATTTTCCGACCGGCGGAAGGAATTGGTTGCTTGAGAGGGTAATAGACCGTCTTGGCCGACGCGGAAGGGCTGAGAGCGGCTACGAACAAAATTGCACAAAGAATCCCGATCCCATGCTGCGTGAATGATCTCTGCATGGGAATTCCTGAATAAGACACTCTCCGGAGGCCGTCAACGCTCTTTTCTCCGGAAATCGCCGCAACCTCGAATGAGGCGTTGACCGAGCGGAGGGCCGATCCGTAGGCTGGCCCAAGAGCCGGATCCCATGGGTTGGATCATCGATTTGCTCTCCTTGACGAAGGCTGCGCTGATCGCGCTCGCAAAACGGGGTCCGAGCGGTTTGCTCCTCGTTCTGGCCCTCGCTCTCGCCGCCAGCATGCTCTCCTGGATAGCACTCATCCGATCGACTCTGCTTTGGAATAAGCGTTTTGCCGCAACAGCTCGACGCCACCCCCTCTGCGCATTCCCGGCGCTCTCTATTCTGCTCGTCCTGCCGCTCTTCGTCGGCAGCTCCTGCATGCATCCGATTGTCCATCGCAAAATTGTAAAATGGGCTCGGGAGCTCCTCGCCGATCCCCGATGGCAGGAAGCTGCGTTCAACCGGGCCTGCGAAGCAGTCCGTGCCGGTAGGCTGGAACCCTTTTCGCCCCCACCAGAAGCTCGCTTTTTGCCGCTGACGACGACAGCGGCTCG
>NZ_CABFUZ020000042.1 GCF_902143385.2 Methylacidimicrobium cyclopophantes | reverse complement strand
GAAGGGAGGCGGCGGGCCGAGCGGCGGGTGTCCGTTGGCGGAGATAGGCCATTGGATGGGAGCCTAAGGTGATTCCCGTTCCCGCGTAGTCGGCCCGGAGCCGCTCGGACTGCGTCATGGGGGAGAGGGGGGAAGGGTCTTCCGGTCGGCGCGGGAAGAGCTCCTCCGGGAAAAGGGGCCGCTCGATCCGCCAGAGCGCCTCCCGCCGGTGGGAGGCGAGCCCTTGGAAAGCACCCAGGGCGGCCAGGAGCCGAAGCTCCCTTCGGCTCATCGGAACCCGCTGCCGGAACTCCTCGAGCGAGGCGAAGGGCGCCTCCGCCCGTGCTGCCAGAATCCTCCCGCGGGCCCCGACGCTCAGGCCGCGGGCCATGCGAAGACCCAGGCGGATCGAACCATCCTCCAGGATCGTGCAGGAATCCTCGGAAGAGAGCACCGAGATCGCCCGGAAGCGGATGCCCCTCCTCTTCCCTTCCTGGATCAGAGTGGCCGGGGAATAGAAGCCCATCGGCTGGTGGTTGAGGAGAGCCGCGTAGAACTCGGGGCCGTGGTGTGCTTTCAGATAGGCGCTCGCGTAGGCGAGCCCCGCCCAACTGATCGCATGGCTCTCGGGGAAGCCGTAGAGGGCGAAGGAGGAGAGCGAGCGGGTCACCCAAGCAACGGTCGAAGGAGAGATCCCCCTCTGCCGCATCGCCTGGCCGAGCCTTTCGATCGCCCGCTCCATCCGTCTGGGATCCCGGCGGAACCCGAGCGCCCGTCGCAGCTCCTCGGCCTGGGCGGCCGAGAAGCCCCCGAGCGCCATCGCGATTTGAATCGCCTGCTCCTGGAAGAGGACGATTCCCAAGGTCCGCTCCAGGATGGGAACGAGCCTCGGATCGGGATAGGTCGCCGGTTCCCGACCGCTCCGGCGAGCCAGGTAGGAGCCGATCAGACCCCCATGGATCGGTCCCGGACGGACGATGGCGATCTGGACGACCAGGTCATAAAAGCATTGGGGGCGGAGCCGGGGGAGAATCGCCATTTGGGCGCGGCTCTCCACTTGAAAAACGCCGACGGTCTCCGTCCTCTGCAAGAGCGCAAAGGTGGCCGGATCGTCCTTGGGCAGGCGGGAGAGATCGATCGGATGGCCGCGGGCCCGGCAGCTCTCGGTCGCCTCTTCTAACACGGCGATCATCCCCAGCCCCAAGAGATCGATCTTCACCATCCCGAGCTCCTCACAATCGTCCTTGTCCCATTGGAGGATCGAGCGGCCCGGCATGGAGGCGTTTTCCAAGGGGACGATCCGGTCGAGCTCTCCTTGAGCGATCACCATCCCTCCGGGATGCTGCCCCAAGTGGCGCGGCAGGCCCAAGAGCCTGGGGTAGAGCCGTAAAAACGCCGCCTGCCGGGGATCGTCGGGGGAGAGGCCGCTCTGCCGGCCATGCTCTTCCCAGGAAAGAGTGTGGGGATAGTCTCCTCCGGGGAAGAGGGCGGAGAAACGATCCAGGATCTCCTCGGGGAGGCAGAGGGCCTTGCCCAAGTCCCGGGCCGCGCTCCGGCCTTGGAAAGAGATGACGCTCGCCGTCATCGCCGCCCCTCGGCGTCCGTAGCGGCGGTAGACTTCCTGGATCACCCGCTCTCGGGCCTCCCCGCTCGGCAGATCGAGATCGATGTCGGGCCAGCCCTTCCTCCCTTCGCTCAAGAACCTCTCGAAGAGGAGGCGGCTGCCGACCGGATCGACCGTCGTGATCCCCAAGCTGTAGCAGACCGCGCTATTGGCGGCACTCCCCCGTCCCTGGACCAGCATACCCTCCTCGGTGCACCAGCGGACCAGGTCCCAGACGATCAGAAAATAGCCGGCAAAGCCGAGCCTTCGAATCACCTCCAGCTCGTGGCGAAGCTGGCGTCGGACCGCCGGGGAGAGGGAGCCGTAGCGCTTGCGCGCTTCGGCCCAAACGACCGCTTCCAAGAAGGCCTCCTCGCTCTCCCCCGTGGGGGTGGCATAGCGCGGGAAGGAGTAGCCCAGATCGTCCAGGGAAAATTCGATCCGGGAGGCGATCCGCCCGCTCGCCTCGATCGCTTCGGGAAGATCGGCGAAGAGCGCCTCCATCTCCTGGGGAGACCGGAGATCTCTCCGATCGTTCGGGGAAAGGAGGGCTCCCGCCGCATCGAGGGTGGTGTGGGTCCGCAGGCAGTGGAAGACATCGAGCAGGGGTCTTCCTTCCGCCGTGGCGTAGAGGATTCCTCCCGTCGCCACCGCCGGCAGGCCAAGCTCTTGGGCGACTGACCAGAGCGTCCGGTTGCGGAATCGGTCCCCGCGCCGCCCGCTGCGCTGCAGCTCGATGAAGAGCCGTTCCCGCCCGAGGAGCGAAAGAAGCCTCTTGGCCGGCTCTTTCGGGTCTTCCCCCCGAAAGAGCGCGCGCAAAAGTGGCCCCTCCTCGTCTCCCGTCAATGCCAAGAGACCGGAAGCGCGCTCGCCCAGCTCCACCCACCGGACCCGGCCCTCCCCTTTGGGGCTGCGGAGCTTGGCTTCGGTCAAGAGCCGGCAGAGATTCCGGTAACCCTCCTGGGTTTCCACGAGCACGGGCAGGACCGATCCGTCGTCGAGGGGGATCTCCGCTCCAACCAGCGCCCGGATGCCGGCTTCCCGCGCGGCGGCGTGGAACCGGGGAATCCCGTAAACCCCGTCCCGATCGCAAAGCCCCACGGCGGGCAGTCCCAACCGGGCCGCCTCCCGGACCAGCTCCTCCGGCTGGGAAGCCCCTCGAAGGAAGCTGAAGGCGCTTCGGGCATGGAGCTCGACGTAGGAAGATCGGCGGCGCATTCCTGGGATGGATAGGATATACTCACATGTATAATAAAACAACCTCTTTGCGCCATGGGCCTGCTCGAGCGGGGCCCAAGGGCGTGCGGGCCACGCGGGAGCGCATCCTGGCCTTTCTGCCGTGGCAAAAGGAAGCCTGAGCCTTCACCCATACTCCCCCTCGATCCGCCAACCCTCTGGAAGCTCCGCGAGCCGAAGGATCCTGCCATCCGATAGGGCCGCATCCCATTCCCGCTTCTCCCATTCCCTTCCCCACCAACTTCCGGAGAGGGGATAGGGTCCTTCCCACCCCTCGATCGTCCATCTTCCTTCCGGAGTTTGCAGCTCCCCGGGCCGCCCTTTGCGGGATCGAACGATCGCCGGAACGGGGGGCCGAAAGCGCCGAAGCGGAACTCCGAGGAGGGGGGGAGCGGCCAAGGAAGGAGGCGCTTCGGCAAAGAAGGGATCGAATGGTGCCAAGCCGAATCCCTCCGGCCTGTGGTCGGGAGAGGGGAGGGGAACTCCCACCCGGTCTTCCCCCAAGAGCGCCGAAAGACGTCCGAGGGTTGCCGAAAGGCGGGTGGGGTCGGGAATCGCCCGCCGATCCAAGGTTAGCTGATGCCAGGAAGGAAGAGCGGGGAAGAGCCGGAGCCGAAAGCCCGCCAGAGGGGAGGCGGTCCGATGGTTTTCCAGGAAAGGCTCGACGATTTCCAGGAGCTTTTGCGGCTCCGCGGTCGGAGTCGGCACCGAAAAGGGATGATCCTGTGCAGCTTCTCCTTCTGGAAGGAGGGTGAGCCAAAGAGAAGCAGCCGCCTTGCCCTCCCGCTCCAGCCTCTCGCCGAGGAGGGTTAGGGAAGAGCGCAATGCTTCCCGAAGCGGCGGGATCTCCTCGATCGGCCGCTCCCACTCTCCTCCCGCCTCGAACGGCTCTTCTGGAAATGGGGTGTGCAAGAGCCTGCCCTCCTTTCCTTCGATCTGCTCCCGCAAGGCGATCCCCTCCCTACCCAACCGCTCCCTCACTCCCTCCCGAGGTAGCGCGCTCAGCTCGGCGGGAGTCTCCACTCCCCAGAGGTGGAGCAGAGAAGCAAGTTCCGTATCATCGGTCACCTCCTCGATGGAAAGTTCCTCTGCGATTTCCTCTCCCCGCGCGATGGTCCGGCAAGGGCGGGCTCCCCGGGCGGCCCACAAGGCCAGCTCCGGAGTGGGGCCGATTCCCACTTGGAGGGCGAGACCCTGATCCCGGAAGCGGGAGGGGAGAGTCCTGGGATCCGACAGATCGAAGCCCGATCCCGGCACTCCCCCCGATCCTGTCTGGAAGTACGGATGGCGGCGGAGATCCAAGAAGCAGAGCCCCGGAGTGCTCTCTTCAACCTGACCCGAGCAGCCGTAAGCCGACTCCCGGAGCAAGCGGCGCAGCTTTTCTTCCTCTTCTCGATTCCGGGAAAGGAAGCCGAGGCGGGGGGAGCGGGCTTGGGCCTGAGCCGGACTCATGCCGGGCTCGACCCCTTCCGCTCGGGCTGCCGGATTGATTTCCCGGACTAGAGCCTTGGGCCCGTCCCCTTCCACGAGGGCGGCCGGCCTCTCCCCGAGCTCTGGGGAGAGG
>NZ_CABFUZ020000041.1 GCF_902143385.2 Methylacidimicrobium cyclopophantes | reverse complement strand
CCCGCCGCATCTTCGATGCGGCTACCATCTGCATCGCCTTCGTAATCTGGGCGGTATTCTTGACCGATCGGATCCTTCGACGAATTTCGCGGGTGCTGGCCATGGGCAATGACTAGGCGCAGATTGCGGGTCTAGACGTTGTAAGTCTGGCTGAAGTTTTCGAATGCTGCCTTGAGCGACTTCGTAATTCCTTCATCCAGGGCCCCTTTTTGGCGAATTTCCTCGAGCAGCGCGGGATATCGACTCTGGAGAAATTGAACGAGTTTCTCTTGGTAGTCCTTGAGCTTCGGCACCGGAACGGAGTCGAAGAAGTTGTTTTGGACCCCCCAAAGGGTTGCCGCTTGGATTTCCACCGGTACGGGGCTGTACTGGGGTTGCTTAAAGATTTCCACGATCCTCGCTCCGCGATCGAGTTTCGCCTTGGTCGCGGGATCGAGATCGGAAGCAAATTGAGCGAACGCGGCCAACTCGCGAAACTGCGCGAGCTCGAGCTTCACCTTCCCGGCGACCTGTTTGATCGCCTTCAGCTGAGCCGCGGATCCCACCCGGGAAACGGAAAGCCCCACGCTGATCGCTGGCCGGATGCCTTGATAGAAGAGATCCGTCTCGAGATAGATCTGGCCATCGGTGATGGAGATGACGTTGGTCGGAATATAGGCGGAAACGTCACCCGCTTGCGTCTCGATGATCGGGAGGGCGGTCAAGCTCCCGTTTCCGTAGCGCTCGCCGAGTCGGGCCGCCCGCTCCAAAAGACGAGAGTGGAGGTAAAAGACATCTCCCGGATAGGCTTCCCGCCCCGAAGGACGCTTGAGCACCAAGGAAAGCTGGCGATACGCAGCCGCGTGCTTGGAGAGATCGTCGTAGACGACCAACGCATCCATTCCGTTCTCCATGAACCATTCTCCTATAGCCGCGCCCGCAAAGGGAGCGAGGTATTGGAGGGTCACCGGATCCGAAGCGGCCGCCACGATGACGATGGCGTGGGAAAGCGCATCATGGGAGTCGAGGACATCCAAGACTCGGGCGACATTGGCGTTTTTCTGGCCGACCGCCACGTAGATCGAATAGAGCGGCCGATAGGCGGGATTCCCCTCGTTGGCACGGTTGAGGCGTGCCTGATTGAGGATCGTATCGACCGCGATCGTCGTTTTTCCTGTCGCGCGATCGCCGATGATCAGCTCCCGCTGCCCGCGGCCGATCGGAATCATGCTGTCGATGGCAGCGATCCCCGTCTGGACCGGCTGACTCACGGAGCGGCGCCGGATGATTCCGGGAGCGATCCGCTCCACCGGATAGAAGACGGTGGAGGGAATGGGACCCTTCCCGTCGAGAGGTTGCCCCAGAGGACTGATGACGCGTCCGAGGAGCTCTTTCCCCACGGGCACTTGCAACAGCTTCCCGGTCGAACGAACCTGATCCCCCTCCCGGATCTCGGTAAACTCACCGAGGATGACCCCCCCCACCTCGGTCTCCTCCAGATTGAGGGCCAAAGCGCGAATAGGCTGGCCGAAAACGTCTCGACGATCGGAGAACTCCAAAATCTCGTTCATGCCGACGTTACCGAGGCCTTCAATCTTGACGACGCCGTCGCCCGTTTCCCGGACCGTGCCGACATCGGTCTTGGCAACGTCCCGCCGGAGTTCCGCGATCCGATTTTCAATCTCTTCGAGTAAGGTGCTCATCGTAGTGAAGTAACGTGAATTGGGTGGAGAAAGGGATTTTTTCTCAGGCTAGCGAAGTCGCCAGGGTTTGCAATCTCCGGTTTATGGAACCGTCCCAAACCGTGCTGCCCCTTTGAATGCGGATACCGCCGATCAACTCCGGACGGACCGAATAGCGCTTCTCCAATGCGGGCCCGTATCGAGCTTCCAGCTCGGCGAAAAGCGATCTGCCCTCATCGGGCAACGGGGCCGCGCTCTCGATCGAGAGCGTCTTTTCGGCGATCCGATATGCGATCAGTTGGCGAAGACGGTGGAGAATCGCGAGATAGCCACGAGGTTTTTGGTCGATCAATGCCCCCACGACCCGCCTCACCCGCTCCGGATCGAGAACCTCGCCTTCGAGGCAAAGTCGGAAGAGGGCTTTTGCTTTGCGTCGTGCTTGCCGGGAGATCTTCACGCGAGGCGCACCTCAGTTTCTTTCAGAAGCGGCAGCACGGAGAGCGTCGAAACGCTCCGAGGAGGGCAGCTGCGCGACGGTCTCCGCACGCAAGCGCTCCTGATCTTCCGGCGAGAGTACCTTTCCGGAAACCTTCGCGGTAAGCGCGAGCACGAGCTCCCCCACCTCGCGCCGCACCATCGCACGGCTCTCCTGTTGCTCTTGTTCCGCCCGTTCGCGCGCTTTCTGCACGATTCGCTCCGCTTCGGCCGCCGCTTCCTTGAGCAGCCGCTCGCCTTGCTGTCGAGCCGCCTGCTCCGCCTCGGCAATGAGCCGGGCAGCCTGCTCATTCGCTTTTTGCAAGATCTCGCGCCGCGCTTCTTCGGCGGCCGCGAGCTCCTTTTGAATCCGCTCCGCGTTTTGGAGACTTTCCGCGATTCGCGTCCGGCGCTCCGCCAGCAGCCGCAAAACCGGCCGATAGGCAAACCGATTCAAGACCCAGAGCACGATGGCGAAGTTGATCGTCTGCGCGATAAAGCGAGGCCAGTCGACTCCGAGTTGAGCGAGTGCTTCCTGCATGCGAGGCTACCTTCCGACGACGAAGAAGACGAGAATCGCCAGCCCTTCCGAAAGCGCCATGCCCAAAAGCGCCGTCGTGAAGACGAGGCCGAAGGCGCCCGGATTTCGGCCGATGGCGCCGGCGGCGCCAAGGGCGG
>NZ_CABFUZ020000040.1 GCF_902143385.2 Methylacidimicrobium cyclopophantes | reverse complement strand
GGAAACGGCGGGAGAAGAGGGCCCGGCTCGCAAGGAGAAGGGCCCTTTTTTTGTTTTTCGATTGGCACCCCAAGGGGTGGCGGCCATGCTGAAGACAATGAAGAGTCGGTATCACCATTGGACTCTCCGCTCGATTCTTTTGGGGCTCCTCGCATGGGGGATGGCGACGGCTCTCGGATCTTCGGCAGAGCCGCTTCCTTCCCGGCCCCTCCGCGTGGTGACCACCATCGCTCCGCTCTATTCGTTCGTGAAGTGCATCGCCGGAGAGGCGGTCGAGCTTTCCAACCTGTTGCCGCAAAACGCGGAGCCGCACGACTATGTGTTGAGCCCCGGCGATGCTCGCCGGGTCGCCGATGCGGACTTGATCATCCGAAACGGCTTGGGGCTCGAAACATTCTTGGAGAAGGCGCTCGAGAACGTCGAGCCGCAGAAGCTGCTCGACGCGAGCAGGGGGATTCCGACGCTGCCGCAATGGGTTCCGCCGAGCGCTTTCTCCGATGGCCGACAGGCGGGGAGAGCCCGCCCCAATCCCCATGTATGGCTCGATCCTCTCGCGGCCGTCGTCGAGGTGGAGAATATCGTTCGGGAGCTTTGCCGCCGGGATGGAGCGCGAGAGGCCTACTACCGGGCGCGGGGAGCGCGGCTGACCGAGCGGCTCCGTCGCCTGGACGACGCCTATCATCGTTCCCTCGACCCCTTGCCCGACAAGAAGATGGCGGCCGATCACGATGCCTTTGGGTATCTCGCCCACCGTTACGGGATCGAGGTGGTAGCCGTTCTCGAGGCGGGCGGCCATGCCGGACTCTCTCCCAGGCTCCTGGCGTGGGCGATGGACGCGATCGTCCGGGAGCGGGTGCCGGCGCTGTTCAGCGAGGTCAACCGGCTTTCTCCCGAGTTGCGGGACATCTCCCGGGAGACGGGGATTCCGGTCGTCTTTCTCGATTCGATGGAGAGCGGAGCGCCGGATGCCGATCTCTATGAGCGGGTGGCCGAAGAAAATCGGCGGATTCTGGTGCGTGTCTACCAGAGGCGTTCGCACGCCGGTCCGTAGGAGCCAGGGATGGCGTATGGGGGAGGGGAGAGTCGAAGGAAGGGTCGATGCCGGGGAAGGCCCGGTCGTGCGTGGGTCGGGAGCTCCCCCTCTGCTCCGGACCGTCGGCATCGGCGCCGGATATGGAGAGGGAACGGCTTTCGAGGATGTCTCGCTCGAAGTCTTCGCGCGGGAGGTAGTGTCTCTGATCGGGCCCAACGGGGCGGGAAAGACAACGCTTCTGCGCTGCCTGGCGGGGATCCTGCCTCTGCGGGAGGGGCGGGTGGAAAGGGCGCCCCGCCTCCGGATCAGCTATCTGCCGCAACGGCTCGCCCTCGATCGGCTCCTGCCGGTGACGGTGGGAGAGTTCCTCGCCTTGCGCCTGGGGCGTCCGCTCTTCCGGCCCGGCTGGGAAAAGGGGGAACCCGTCGAAAGCCTCGAGGAGCTGGGAGTATCGGGCCTGCTCCATCGACGGCTCGGGGAGCTCTCCGGAGGCGAGCTGCAGCGAGTGCTCGTCGCCGCCGCCTTGGCGAAGAAGCCCCAGCTTCTGCTCTTGGACGAGCCGGCAACCGGCGTCGATCTCTTGGGCGCGGCCGCCTTCGACGCGCTCCTCCACCGGCTCCGAGACCGCGATGGGCTCGGCATTCTCTTGGTTTCCCACGATCTCCATCTGGTCCATCACATTTCGGACTGGATCTATTTCCTCAACCGGAAGATCCTGGCCGGCGGCCCCCCCAAGGAGGTTTTGCGTGCAGACCAGCTGGCGGCCGCCTACCAGCGCTTCCCCCATCCTCGGTGAGGAGGGAGTCGTGCTCGAGGAGGGCGTTCGAGCGCCCTCCATCGACATCGACGGACCGGAGGGAAGCCTGCTAAGAGAGGGAGCCGAAGAAGGTGGACCCGGGGAGACTTTTCGGGCAAGCAAGATCGGGGGTGGATTCTGGACTTTCTCTCCTACGACTTTTTGCGACGGGCGCTCTTTGCCGCGGCGCTCGCCGGACCGGTCTGCGGTCTTCTCGGGGTCTTTCTGACGGCTCGGGGGATGGCCTTTTTCAGCGACGCGCTCGCCCACACGGCGATCACGGGGGTCGCCTTGGGGCTGCTTGGGGAGAGCGCGGTCGAGCTCTGGCTCGGGGTCTCCCTGCCTCCGGGCCTTCCCTCGGGGCTGCTCGTTCTCTGGTGTTTGGGCGCGGCCTGGGTGATGTCCCTTCTCTTCGAAAGCGCTCGCTGGCGTCCAGACACCGTGATGGCGTTCTGCTTCACGGGAAGCGTCGCCTTCGGGGTGCTGGTCATGGGGAAATTGGGCCGCTACGGCTTTTTGGAAGAGACTCTCTTCGGGGATATCAATGCCAACTCCTGGGGAGACGTGGCGGTCCTGGGGGGGG
>NZ_CABFUZ020000039.1 GCF_902143385.2 Methylacidimicrobium cyclopophantes | reverse complement strand
CGGGGAAGTGGCGGCTGAGATGGGACGCCACCGACCGGATCCCCTCGAGGCTTCCCTCGAGAAATCTTCCTTTCCGGAACTCGGACTCCATTCGGGCACAGATCGCTTTCCATTCGGCTTCCCCGACGGCCTGGTGAATGGCGCGGTCGGCTACGATCTCGATGCTCCGGTCGGCGATGAGGACGTAGAGGAGGACCCCGTTGTTCCGTTCGGTATCCCAGATCCCGAGTTGGGCAAAGAGCTCGCAGGCGCGCTCTCGGGGCGTCATGCCGCGAAGGAGCCGCCGCCAATCGAGGGCATTTTCGACCACGAAGCAGATCTCTCCGTCATACCGTCGTTCCGCTTGGGTGATGGCCGCTTCGATCCGCTCGAGCGAGCCCGGAGGGAACGGGGCGGCTCCGAAGCGGCTGCCGGCACGCCAGTGACGGAGGAAGCGTCGGATGGCTTCCACTCTGCTCATCACCACCTCCCGGAGGCGCCGCCTCCTCCAAATTGACCGCCTTCTCCCCCGCGGAAGCCGCCCGCCGCTCCGCCGAAACCGCCCCACCCCCCGAAGCCGGGGAATTCCGGACCGTCACGCCAAAAGACCGGCCAGCTCCTCCCACGGAGGGAGCCCCCGAAGAGGAAGGCGACCGCCGCGGAGAGCAGGCCGACGAGCAATCCCATCCAGAATCCTCCCACGAGGGTCCACCCCACGAGAAGGCCGATCCCTCCCGCGAGCGCGGCGCCGAGGAGGGGGCCGAAGAGGCTGCCGACGACCAAGACCAGCACGAAGAGTCCTCCCAAAAGAGCGGTCGGATCGGGGGATCCGGCTGGCTTCGCTACGGCCCTGGGGGCTCCTTTGAGCGGCGGGAGCGGCTCTCCGGAAATTTTCGCGAGGATCGCATCGAGCCCGACCGAGATCCCGGAAAAGAAGCGACCCTTTTTAAAGAAGGGGAGGATCCGTTCCTCGATGATCCGCTTGGCTTCTGCATCGGTGATCGTCCCTTCCAAGCCATATCCGATCTCGAGGCGGACGACGTGCTCGTCGGTCACGACGAGGAGGAGAACCCCGTCATCGATTCCCTTACGGCCGAGCTTCCACTCCTCCACAACACGGATGCCGTAGCTTTCGGCCGACTCGGGCCGGGTGGTCGGGACGATGAGGACGGCCACTTGGCTCCCCTTGCTCTTGGCGAAACGACTGAGCCTTTTTTCGAGGGAAGCACGCTCCCGGCCGGAGAGGAGCCGCGCTTGGTCGACGACATAGCTCGTAAAGGGGGGGATTGGGGCCGCTTCTGCCTCCTCGCTCTCGTCCTGAGCCGCCAGTCGGCCTCCTCCGCACCAGAGCAGAGCCAAGAACAGCCAGGAAAGAGATCCGATGCGGACGGCTCTCATCGCGGGGCGGGAGCGGGAGGGACGCCCTCCGCGGCGGGACCGCTGAAATCGACGGACGGCGGCTGCGAAAGCTGCGCTTGGTTTTCGACGGAGAAGGTCGGCTTGGGCGAGTAGTGGAAGAAGAGAGCGGTGAGGTTGGTAGGAAAGGTACGGACCAGGGTGTTGTAGGATTGGACCGCCTGGATATAGCGGCGCCGGGCCACGGCGATCCGATTTTCTGTGCCTTCGAGCTGGGCCTGCAGATCACGGAAGAGATTGTCGGCCTTGAGCTGCGGATAGTTTTCGGCGATCGCCATCAACCGGTTCAAAGCCGTGCCGAGCTCGCCTTGGGCGGCGGCGAATCGCCGCATGGCTTCCTCGTTCTGCAGAAGCTCGGGCGTTACCGCCAGCGATCCGGCGCGCGCCCGGGCCTCGGTAACCTGGGTCAGAACTTCCTTTTCATGGGCGGCGTAGCCTTTGACGACGGAGACCAGATTCGGCACGAGATCGGCTCTCCGCTTATATTGATTGACCACTTCGGCCCAAGCCGCCTTTACCTTTTCGTCCTCGGATTGGATCTGGTTGTATCCGCAACCGGAGAAGAGGAGGGATAATGCCAGAAGCCAGAAGAATCGGTGGGTTGGGAACGATCTTCCCTCCGCGGAGGGCATTGGCTGGAAAGGGAAGAATGGCGGTATCCCGGGAGTCATGATGCCGCTACTCCTAAACGGAAGCGGCCTCTTCCGCAAGCTCTCCGAAGTTGCCGGGAGAGAGCCTGCCTTATCCGCCCTTCCGCCGATCCGATTCCGGGGAAGAAAAGAAGTCGATGAGAAAAAGATCGTCTCGCCGATGCGGCAAAAATTGTAAAGCTTGCGTTTTCATGGATAATGCGATGTAGGTTTTTGCCTTTAAATGCTTCCCGAAAAAGAGCGCGTCGGATAAGAGAGATGAAGGAATGTCGTACCATCGAATCACATTAAGCACGTTTTTAATCGAAGAGCGGCGGAAAACGCCCGCCTTCGACCCCGAATTGGCGGCGCTGATCAAGGATGTCGAAGTTTCGTGCAAATATATCGCCTCGGCGGTCTCCCGGGGGAAGCTTGCGGAAGCGCAGGTGAGCACGATGGTCAACATCCAAGGAGAAGAGCAAAAGCCCCTCGACGTGATCGCCAACGAAGCGGTACTCAAGGTCTGCGATTCGACCGAGCAGCTCCTCGGCGTGGTTTCCGAAGAAATGGAGGGCCCCTATGCGGTCACCTGGGGAAGAAACGGCCGCTATCTTCTGGTCTACGACCCGCTGGACGGCTCATCGAACCTCGACGTCAACCTGACCGTCGGCACGATCTTTTCGGTGTTGCGGGCCCCCGAGGGGGCAAAGGAGCCCAAGGCGGAGTACTTCCTGCAACCGGGGACGGCGCAGGTGGCGGCGGGCTTTTCGCTTTACGGTCCCAGCGTCATGCTCATCCTGACGGTCGGGCGGGGCGTCCACGGTTTTACGCTCGACCGGGAGGTGGGAACGTTCATTCTCACGCATCCCGATATGCGCATTCCGGAAGAGACGCGGGAGTTTGCGATCAACGCCTCCAACGAACGCTTTTGGGAGCCCCCGGTCCGGCTCTACGTCGAGGAGTGCCAGCAGGGGAAGAGCGGACCGCGGGGAGTCGATTTCAACATGCGCTGGATTGCTTCGATGGTCGCCGAGGTCTACCGCATCCTGATTCGCGGGGGACTTTTCATGTATCCCCGCGACACCAAGGATCCGAGCAAACCCGGGCGATTGCGCCTCCTCTACGAGGCCAACCCGATGAGCATGATCGTGGAGCAGGCCGGCGGTGCGGCATCGACCGGGCGGGAGAGGATTCTCGAGGTGAAGCCGACCAGCCTCCATCAACGAGTGCCGGTGATTTTGGGATCCCGAAACGAGGTGGAGCGGCTCGTGAGCTACCATCAAGCATTCGATCGGGGCGAGGAGCTTACCTTCAAGTCCCCGCTCTTCAGCAACCGATCCATCTTTCGAAGCTAACCGGAGGATCTATCGTATGTCTGCTAAGCATCCTGTTGTCGCCGTCACCGGATCTTCCGGTGCGGGCACCACGACGGTCAAGACGGCCTTCCAGAGGATCTTCCGCCGGGAGGGGATGAATGCTTGGGTCGTCGAGGGCGACGCCTTCCACCGTTACAACCGAGTCGAGATGAAGGCTCGGATGGAGGAGATGGAAAAGAAGGGGAACCGCCACTTCAGCCATTTCGGACCCGAGGCCAACCTCTTTGAAGAGCTCGAAAAGCTCTTCCGGACCTACGGGGAAACCGGGACCGGCAAGGTCCGGAAGTACCTCCATAACGAGGAGGAAGCCGCTCCCTACAATCAGGAGCCGGGCACCTTTACCCCGTGGGAAGATATCCCAGAAGGGACCGACCTCCTCTTTTACGAGGGACTTCACGGAGCGGTGGTTACCGAAAAGGTCGACGTGGCGCGTTACGCCGATCTCCTGATCGGCGTCGTGCCGATCATCAACTTGGAGTGGATCCAGAAGATCCATAGGGACAAGAAGGAGAGAGGCTACTCGCAGGAGGCGATCGTCCACACGATCCTCCGTCGGATGCCCGACTATGTCCACTATATCTGCCCGCAATTTTCCCATACCCACGTGAACTTTCAGCGAGTGCCGACGGTGGATACCTCCAACCCCTTCATCGCCCGGGATATTCCTTCCCCGGACGAGAGCATGCTGGTGATCCGCTTCCGGAACCCGAAGGAGATCGACTTCCCCTACCTCCTTTCGATGCTTGACGGCTCGTTTATGTCGCGGCCGAACACGATCGCCTGTCCGGGCGGAAAGATGCCGTTGGCGATGGAGTTGATCTTCACCCCGATGATCTGGAAGCTGATGCATCGCAAGAAGCAGGCCCGATAGGGAATTGCTTGGCGAGGAGAGGGCGGCGGAGCC
>NZ_CABFUZ020000038.1 GCF_902143385.2 Methylacidimicrobium cyclopophantes | reverse complement strand
TCGGTTCGGCTGCTTTACGCAGGGGAGGCGCCGATTTTGGCCGCAAAATAGAACAAGCAATTCCCATGCCGATCTAAATAAGCTCGTAAAATCAATGAATAAGATATTTTAGACAAGCGAGATGTAAAATATACTGACACTACTTTTGGTCGAGTCATTCATGAAAAATATCTTTGGTTGTATAAATTGGGCGAATAGCCGCAATGCCAGAACCCGTATCATGGAATTTCGTCGAAAGTCCCCTAGAATGCATTAGCAATCCAGGATCTGATAAGGGAACATTATCAGATATAGACTGCGGCTGAGTTGGCCATCCGTCTTGGCGGCGCTCGAAAAGGGGCAGCGACTTCAATTGCGGCGCAGCCAAGGTAGTGTTGTCACGACGTGACGCGAAGCGCGGGGCATGTTGTGATGTGTTCCTGCAGCCGGCGACGACCGGGCGCCGTTCTGACGCCCGGCTTTTGTGGTCAGGCGCGGCGACGCTTGCGCCGTATGATCGCGGCGAGGCCGAGCAGACCGGTGCCCATCAGTGCCAGCGAACCGGGTTCGGGGACCTGCATGGTAATGGTGGCGTTGTCCGACCCCTTGCCGTCCGCGACAATCTTGAACATTTCGGTGATCGAGTATGGGTTGGTCGAACTGAGATTGACCGCCACAGGCGAGGAATTCTGGATTCCGGAACTGAGCCCCAGGAAGGTCGCCGTACCCAACTGGGTGGCCATTCCGTTCAGCGCATTGCTCGCATCGTAGTACGTGGTCTCCGTTACGCTCGACAGCGCGCCCGAGGGCTGGTTCAGCGTGAACCCGCTCAGGAAGGACTGGATGCCGGTCGGCGACGTGATTCCGGTTTCCGACGCATAGACATACAGCGTGCCGCCCGCAGACGTGGAGGTATTGATGCTGTTGGTGCTGAAGTTGTCCGCTGGCAGGAGATCGCCGCTACTACCGATCTTGTTGATGGTAAACGTACCGAAAGAGCCATTGTAATAGGGGCCGCCCGGGGCCGGAGACTGCGTGACATAATTCGCGTAGCCGGCCTCCTGCAGGGTGATGGTGATCACAGGCGTCGCATGGGCGACCGGCGTTCCGACCAGAGCAATGGCGCCGCATACCGCTGCGCCGAGCAATGCCGATTTCATTGATTTACGTTTCATCGTCCTCATTTCCTAATCGCCTTGGGCCACGAAGGTTGCTGCCGTTTGCCGTAAAATTTAATGATGTGCCGTTTTACCGCTGAAATTTTGAAAGCAAAAACAGTGCCATTTTTATTAACTTTTGTTTTTCAACCTCTTATCATGGCGATTCCGGTATGAAATGAGAGACGTGTAAAGTTTTCTGACTCGTTACCCCGAGGGCGGACGATCGGAGCAGGAGCCGGACGCTACGGGCAAGGAGATGGGGGGAAGCACGCAACGAGACGAGCGCCGGCGGTGGGTGCCGAAAGGTCCCATTCAGTCGCACGGCCGGATCGGACATCTAATGCGCATGGAACTGGATCGCGCAGCAAGATCCACGTACAGCCGCCCAGGCAGCCTGATCAACGGACCCAGGGGATGCTGAAACACCGCCCCCCAATCACGCCAAGGTCTTCGCCGTATGGATACAATTGATGCAAATTGATGTCGGAGTTATTTCGCGCCTGAGTGCCGCGGCAAGATACATACGCCACGAGGATGCTGAACGGCTC
>NZ_CABFUZ020000037.1 GCF_902143385.2 Methylacidimicrobium cyclopophantes | reverse complement strand
CCGCCGCCGCTGCGAGCGGCGGCTGCGGGAGCTCGAGGCCGCCAAACCACTCAATCAAGTCAGCCTCCCCACTCTCCTCCGCGATCGGGGGATGAGCCGGCGCACCTTCCTCAAATGGGCCTCGGCGACCACGGCCCTTCTCTTTTTGCCGGCGAGCTTCGAGAAGCTCGTCGCCCGTGCCGCCGCGGTGATGAACCGGGTGCCGGTCATCTGGGTCGAATACCAGGATTGCGCGGGCAACTCGGAGGCGATCCTGCGCGCCGACGGCCCGACGATCGACGAGCTCCTCCTCGACGTGATCTCCCTCGAATACCAGGAGACGCTCATGGCCCCGTCGGGTTTCCAAGCCGAAGCCCAGCTCGAGGACGCGATCCAAGCCTTCCGGGGGAAATATATTCTGATTGTCGAAGGCTCCATCCCGACCGAAGAGGGCTACGGCTGGAACGGCCCGCGCGGCGAGAGCTTCCTCCAGAACATCAAGCGGCTCTCCCGCGACGCCTTGGCCGTCATCGCCGTCGGCAGCTGCGCCTCCTACGGGGGAATTCCCGCCGCCTATCCGAATCCAACCAAGGCCGTGGGCGTCTGGGACATTGTCAAGGGGAAGCCGATTGTCAACATCCCCGCCTGTCCGATGAACCCCGCCAATCTGGTCGGAGTCGTGCTCCACTATGTCCTGACCGGAACGCTGCCCGAGCTCGACTACCTCCTCCGGCCCAAGTTCGCCTTTGGCTATCGGATTCACGACAACTGCGAGCGGCGCGCCCACTTCGACGCCGGCGAATATGTCGAGCAGTGGGGAGACGAGGGAGCCCGCAACAATTTCTGCCTCTACAAGATGGGCTGTAAGGGCCCGATGACCTTCAACAACTGCTCAATCATCCGTTACAACGACGGAACCAATTGGCCGATCGGAGTCGGCCGAGGATGTATCGGCTG
>NZ_CABFUZ020000036.1 GCF_902143385.2 Methylacidimicrobium cyclopophantes | reverse complement strand
GCTGGCGGTTCTCGTAGGCCTGGGTGAAAAGGGCAATGTCCAGGGCGAGGACCTTCCGGAAAGCGCTCTTCGCCATCTCCGGATCGCTCGAATTCTCGGCGACCCGTTCTCCATGCCGGAGCAGGATATCGAACATCGCCAGTGGGTAGCGGACCGGCAGCCCGATCCGGACATGGATCTCCCCGATCCGCAGCCTCCTCTCCAGATAGGCTGCATCGTAAGGTCCACTGAAGAGCGTCACGAACCATTGGCCGATCTCTCCTCGCACCCGTTCGATGGTTGCCTCGTCCTGAAAATATTCCCGAGTCTGCGGATGGCCCAAAATCCTTCCGTAAAATTCCTCAAGGAACGCGGGCAGCTCCGCCCGGGCCTCCACTTCCAGCGGTGGCAGAATCGCCCGCTCCTCCAGCGTGAGCGTGAGCAACTTCTCTAGTTCCGTGAGTATCTCTTCCCCCCGAATATTCCATGCAGCGCGCGCCTCCATAGTGGGAGAGATTTACTCTGTTTGCCCGGCTTCCACAATCGCTTCGCTACCTCCCCATCCATTTTTCCCCATCTTTCGGCTCGGGACTTTGCCTTATCCCCTGCTGGGCCTTGGGAACGAGAGGCCCGGCGGAATGACCGCGTTCTTTGACACCTCCTCGTCACGAATCGTCAGGGGCTCCCGTCGCCTCCCGCGGCTCATGACGCCTCCTCCCGATTCCCTCCGTTCGGGTTGGGCCGCACCCAGGCGGCTCAATTCCGTTCACCGACGATCCAGGCTTCCTCCGAAGATGCCAATGCCAATCCCACCGGACCAATCGGGATGCCCCGCCCGATGGGCTACAAAAAAAAGGGGGCCGAAGCCCCCTTTCCTCGCTCGCTGGAACTCTCCGCCAGCAGCGCTGTTTTCCCGCCTACAAACCCATCGTAAAGGGCTGGCCGGCCAGAAGAGCCCCCACGAGCCCAGTAACATCGTACAAAACCCCATGAACCTCGCCCAGCAAGGCACCCACTGGATTGGCCAGGAGGCCTTCCAAGCCGCTTACCGCTCCGGTCACCACGTGAGGAAGGGTCTGGACATGGGTCACGAGGCTAATTTGAGGAATTCCCAGCAACGGAACGTCGAGCCCCACGCTCAGGTTGAGCGTTCCGGTATGGGAAATGGAAACCGTGCCGGTCCCCGCGCTGGTGCCGCCCAGGCCCAAGAGTCCGGGAAGGTGGACTCCCACCGTCGTTGTGCCCAGACCCAGCAGCGGCGAATTGAGGCCAAGCCCCACATTGGCGGTCCCGGAAGTGGAGACGTTGACCGCTCCCGAGGAGCCGCCAAAGCTCACCAAGCTGGCGGTGTGCGTCGCCGATGAGGAGGTAGTCACCCCGTTCGCCAGGTGATGAACACCCGGCAGAAGCGCTGTCGCGCCGGCCGTGGCGACGCTCAGGCCCAAAATCACGATCCCCAGAGCCGCCCGGCAGACCCCAATCCGACGAAAGAGGCTACCTTTTCTGCATTGCATCTTCTTCTCCTTTTTTCCTTTCTATTTAGATTCTCTCAGTAGATTCTCTCAGAGAGCCCGTGCAAACCTCACGCACGCGGTCTGAATTGCAACTCATTTGCCATAGAATACTGTAAGCCGTGTCAAGCACCTTGTCCCTCGACTCACTCTATCCTTAACCGCTTAACTACTCTTTTGTGTTCGAAGGCCCAAACCTTGCGCATGAGCCACGCCGAGCCTTCCGATCCTCCTGGTTCTCGCTACAGAACGCAAAGGAGACGAGAGCTGGTCCGTTTGGACGAACGGCAGCGCTCCAAAAAAAACTGGAGCCGCTTCCGGAAGCTCTGCAGAACGGAAAGGAGAGCCCTCCTCCTCGCTTTCTTTTTCCTCTGGCTCGCCCGGATCTCGCTCCGGATCTCCTCCTTCTCCCGGATTCGAGCTTGGCTTTCGCGCTTGCCGTCTCTCGGACGGGCTCGCTTTTCTCCCGATCGACTCTGCCGGCTGGTCGAAACCGCCGGAAGGCGGCTCCCCTGGGCCACCTGCCTCTACCGGGCGATCGCGGGCCGGCTTTTGCTCGCTCTCTTCGGCTGGCCCAGCCAGCTCTTCCTGGGAGTCCGGCTCGCGCGAGGAGAGCTCCAGGCTCACGCTTGGCTCGTGAGCGAGGGGAGAATCGTTCTCGGCCAACAACCCGAACCGTTTCGGCCTCTGCTCTCGATCGGAGCCGCCGGCGGAGGAACGCGAAAGGCGGCAGACTCCATGCCTCCGAACTGCCTACGGTCGCCGGCCCCGCCTTCGGTCGAATCGCTCGGTTGGTTTCTCTCCCGATATACCCTGCCCGAAGGCGAGCCGCCCCTCTCCTCCCTCGGGGATCCCGAGTCGTTTCCCTGGCCGGAGCTTCTCCGCTGGTGGGTGAGAACCGGCCTCTTCCCCTTGGCGCGCCATCACCTCCTGCGCTTCGGCATCGCCGCACCCGAGCCGGTCCGCCGGACGCTCGATTCGCTCTTCGCCCGGAACGCCCTGCTCCAGGACCTCCATGAATTGGAAACCCTCCGTCTCCTCCGGCTCTTCCGCGAAGAGGGGATCCCCGCGGTTGGATTCAAAGGGCCCGCGCTCGCCCGCTTCCTCTACGGGAGCCCCCACCTCCGCTGCTCCACCGATCTCGATCTCTTCCTGGCTCCCGAAAATCTCGCCAAGGCGCGAACGATCTGCCGCGAGGCGGGCTACCGATCCTCCCTCGATCCCATTCCAACGGACCTCCTCGTCCGAGGCCACACCGAATGCGGCCTCCTCCGCCGGGACCGCTCGCTCTCTTTCTCGCTAGAGCTCCACTGGGCTTTCCTCTGGTGAACCCTTTACGAGCGGAAGGCGCTCGGCCGGTTCCGGGAAGAGGTCCTCGAACCGGGAACCTGGAGCCCGGAATGGCTCTCTCTCGCCCTCGCCGCCAGCGCCGCCAAGGACCGCTGGGCCAATCCCAAGCTCCTCCTCGATTGCCGGGAGCTCCGACTGCGCCCTGACTTTTCCCGAGAGCAAACCCAGGCACTCGCCCGCTCCGTCGGCTGGGAGAGGCTCCACTCCCACCTCGAAGAAGCCCTGGAGAGGCCCCCCCGGCTCCTCCAGCCGGG
>NZ_CABFUZ020000035.1 GCF_902143385.2 Methylacidimicrobium cyclopophantes | reverse complement strand
AGCTCGGCGGCCGCCTCGGCTCCTCCCTCGGAAAAGGCTTGCCCAAACAAGACGATGCGCTCGATCCTCACGCTTTCTCCCCCCCCGCGGAAAGGGAGCGAGCCCTCCGGGCGAACTCGAGCAGCTTCCGCTCCACCCGTCCATTGAGGCTCTCTTCCGGATACCGTCCGTCCGGCCCGCGTTCGCCGGCGGGAAGCCCGGTCAAGAGCTCCATCGCCTCGTCGACCGTCCGCACCGCGTAGAGATGAAAGAGACCTTGGTCGACCATTTCGAGCAGCTCTCGGCGGAGGACGAGGTGGTCGACGTTGGCCGCGGGCACGATCACCCCCTGCCTCCCGGTGAGGGTCCGCGCGCGGCAGATCTCGAAGAAGGACTCTACCTTTTCATTGACCCCTCCGATCGCCTGCACCTGCCCTTTTTGGTTGATCGATCCGGTAATGGCCAGAGATTGCCGGATGGGGGCTTCCGCGAGCGTCGAGAGAAGGGCGCAGAGCTCGGCGCAGGAGGCGCTGTCTCCTTCGACGATGCCATAGGACTGCTCGAAGACGAGGGTCGCCGCCAGCGAGAGCGGCTCCTCCGGCACGTACCGGCCGGCGAGGAATCCCGAGAGGATCAGGACTCCTTTGGAATGGATCGGTCCGCCGAGCTTGGCTTCCCGCTCGATGTCGACCACTTTGCCGCTGCCGAATCGGACCCGGGCGGTGATCCGGTTGGGATGGCCGATGAGCACCCCTCCCGCTTCGAGGACGGCAAGGCCGTTGACTTGGCCCACGCTCTCTCCGTCGCTGTCCACCAAGAGCGTGCCCCGCAGCACCTCTTCCCGAAGATGCTCGCGGATTCGTCCGGAACGAGCCTCCGCCGCCGCGACCGCCCTTTCGACGTGGCTCTCGGAAATGGCCTTCGCCGCGGCGTCCCGAGCCCAGAAGTCGGCTTCCCGAAGAAGATCGGTCATCGTCCGGGCGCGCAGCGAAAGCTTCTTGGAGTCCGCGGCCACGCGGCTCCCTTCTTCCAGGATGCGGGCGACCGCCCCGCGGTCGAGGGGCAGCAGATTCCCCGTGCGGGCTTCCTCCGCCAAAAACTGCGCGTAGAGGAGCAGCATCGCCTCGCTCCGATCGACCTCTTCCTCGAAGTCGACGACGACCTTGAAGAGTTCGGAGAACTCGGGGTCGAGCTCGTGGAGCAAATAGTAGAGCATCCGCTCGCCCAGCAGGATCACCTTCACGTCGAGCGGGATCGGCTCGGGCTCGAGAGAGACCGTGCTCAAGATTCCGAGAGCCTCTCCGAGCGGCTCGATGCGAATCTGGCGGCTGCGCAGCGCCCGCTTGATTCCTTCCCAGGAAAAGGGATGGGAGAGGAGCCGGAGCGCGTCGATGGCCAAGTATCCGCCGTTTGCCTTGTGGAGCGATCCGGGACGAATGAGCGAGAAGTCGGTGACCAGGGCTCCCATCTGCGCGATATGCTCGACCGTTCCGAAAAGGTTGGAAAAGGTCGGATTCTCCTCCAGGACGACGGGAGAGCCCTGGGATCCATATTGGTCGACGACGACGTTCACCCGGTAGCGCCGGAGAAAGGCCTCGACCGCGTCGGGCCCCATTCCGGGAGGAAACATTCCCGGAGGGAGCCCCTCGGCTTCCTTGGGAAGCCGGAAGCTTTCGGCGTTCTTGAGCGCATCCTTTTCGACAGACTCGAGATGGGAGCAGACCGCAGGCATCTCCCTGTACTTGGCCTTCAGCTCCTCGAGAAGATTCGAAACCGTCGAACGGACGAGGGATCGGTTGAGCTCGCGCAGCTTGCCTTGCGCCTCCCGCCGCCATTTCGGGATCTCGCGGATGACCTTCGTCAGATCTTCCTGGAGCGAGGAAACCCTCGATTGGATCCTCTGCTTTTCCTCGTCCGGCAGCTTGGCGAACGTCTCCGGGTCGAGGACCTCCCCGTTCTTGAGCGGGGCGAAAGCAAAGCCCGCCGGAGTCTGGAGGAGGGCGATTCCGTCCTTTTGCGCTCGGTCTCGGAGCTCGGAGAAGGCCTGCTCGCGCCGCTCCTGGAAGCTCTGTTCGATATCCTGCACGCGCGCGCGATATTCGTCGCTTTCGAAAACCGCAGGAATGCCGACGCGGAGATCTTCCACGAAGCGATCCATGTCCTCGGCGAACTCCCGCGCCTTCCCGGGAGGAAAGGCGAGCGCCTTGGGGCGCCGTTCGTTTTCGAAGGCGAAAACGTAGGCCCAATCCGATGGAACGGTCCGCCCGGCCGCCCGCTCCTCGAGGAATCGAAGAACGAGGGAGCGTTTGCCGATCCCGTTCGGCCCCATGACGAAGAGGTTGTAGCCGGGCTGATTCATGGCCACGCCGAAGCGCACCGCTTCCATGGCCCGCGCTTGCCCAAGGACCCCGGGACTCTCCACGAGCTCCGCGGTCGTCTCGAAAGGAAGCCGGCTCGGATCGATCCGCCGGTCGAGAGTTTTGGCATCCAGGCGTAAATCGGATCTCACAATGGCTTTTTCAGGAACAATCTCCTTCCTGTAAAGGGTTTTTGCGGACGAAGAGAGCCGCGAGAAGAGAAAAGTTTCGATGAAAAAGACCGCGCCATCGTCCCCTTCGGGCGATATGGTTTGGGAGCGGATCCGTCTCATGGAGCGAATCGTTCGTCCGGAAATTCTCGATCGGCTTCCACCGGAAAGCCCGGAGGCGATGCGGGCCCGACGGGAGCTGCGGCGGATCAATCGTCTCATGGGGAACTTCGCTTGGTTTCGCCGTGAGGCGCGCCGGCGGGTGCGGGAGTTTACGCGCGCAGTGGAGATCGGCGCCGGCGACGGCACGCTCGGCCGGCTTCTCTACCTCGATCCGAAGCTTCGGGACAAGCTCGTTTTGACGGGGCTCGATCGGATCGGCCGGCCGGCGGCTTGGCCTCTCCCCTGGGAGTGGCGCCGGGAAGATGTGCGGGAGTTTGCCGGATGGGAAGACTATCCCTTGGTCCTCGCCAATCTCGTCTTCCACCACTTCGGAGCGGAGGATTTGCGTTGGATCGGCCGGGAGTTGGACCGTTCCTGCCGTCTCTTGCTTGCGGTGGAGCCCGCCCGGCGGGAGCTCCATCTCGCCGAGCTGCGCCTGCTCCGCCTCTGCGGGCTGAGCCGGATCACCTACGAGGACGGGAGGACCAGCATCCATGCGGGATTTTTGGGGGGAGAGCTCGTGGAGGCCTTGGGGCTTTCGGCCAAGCATTGGAAGTTCGACGTCGAGGTGACTCTCCTCGGCGCCTACCGCCTCGTGGCCGAGCGCCATTGAGAGAGGAGGTCCGGTCCCCGGCCCCCTCGAGAGCGCCGAAATCAGGAGCGCTGCGGATGGAGCCGGAGCCAGACGGTTGCGGGTCCGGCTCCTTCGGGCAGATCGACGGGGAGGGGCGGGCCGGGGAGCCGCTCGATCTCCGCTCCCGCGCGGGAGCAGGCGCAGGCGGCTTCTCGGAAGAGGTCCGCCGACCGCCATGGCCGATAGTTGGCGGAAAGCAAGAGGAGGGCGCCCGGCTCGCAGAGCCGTAGGACGCCTTCGATCAGCCCGCCGAG
>NZ_CABFUZ020000034.1 GCF_902143385.2 Methylacidimicrobium cyclopophantes | reverse complement strand
ACGGCGGATGCGCCGTCCGAGAAGATCTTCTTGAACCAAGCGAATTCCTAGGACAAAGGCCGCCTGCAATCGCGCGGCCTTCGTTCGTCCCACCCCTTTGCACCGGGCGAGCTCGGCCATAGAAGCCCTTCCCAAGGCTTGAAGACTTCCGAAGCGAGAGATGAGCTCCTCTCCGAGCCCGACGGCCGAGAGTCCGCTTCTACCACTTCCCAGAAGAATCGCCAGCAGTTCCGAATCCTTCAGACCGTTCGGTCCGCATGCCGCCATTCTCTCCAGCGGTCGTTCCGCCGGCAGCATCTCTCGAATCCGCTGAGCCATGCTCCGCGACCATAAAGGGCGCAAGCGACGCTTGCAAGAAGGGCGGCACCCAAGCCTGGACGTAAACGCCGTCGGGCCTATAGCGAATCTCCACGGGCTCTCCTTCCCGATGGAGTCTTGCCAGAAGATCCCCTCGCTCGACGGGAAGGCGGAAGCGGAAAAAGCGCGCTCTGCCGCGCGACCAGCTTTCGATTCGGGAAAGAAGTTCCTCGATCCCCGATCCGTCCCGAGCGGAAACCCCGAGGCTTCCGGGATAGCGCTGGAGAAGACGATTCAGGGGAGCGGGACCGCGGAGACGATCGATCTTGTTCCACACAAGAAGCGAAGGCTTCTGCAGCACGTCGAGCTCTTCCAATACTCGGCGTACGTCCGCAATCCGCTCTTCTACCTTCGGGTCGGAGATGTCGACGAGATGGATGAGCAAATCGGCCTCCTTGACCTCTTCCAGCGTGGCTCGGAACGAGTCGATCAGATCGTGGGGCAGCTTGCGGATAAAGCCGACCGTGTCGGTCAAGAAAGCCCGCGGCTTTCCATGCAGATGGAGCAGTCGGATCGTCGGGTCCAGTGTGGCGAAAAGCTTATCTTCGACCAGCACTTCCGACCGGGTCAGCCGGTTGAACAGGGTCGATTTGCCCGAATTGGTATAGCCGACCAAGCAGAAGGTCGGCCAGGCGCAGCGGTGTCTCCCTTCCCGCTGCACCGAACGGGATCGCCGAACCGCTTCCAGCTCGCGGTGCAAACGTGCGATCCGCTGCTGGATTCGCCGCCTGTCCACCTCCAACTGAGTCTCTCCGGGACCGCGAGTGCCGATGCCTCCGGTTTGCCTCGAAAGGTGACTCCAAAGCCTAGTCAGCCTCGGGAGCAAATAGAGGAGCTGCGCGAGCTCGATTTGAATCTTGCCCTCCCGGGTCTTCGCTCGCTGGGCAAAAATATCGAGAATGAGCTGGGTCCGGTCCAGCACCTTCCGAGAGAATACGTTCGACAAATTCCGACTCTGGGCCGGCGTCAGCTCGTCGTCGAAAATCACCGAGTGGATTCCGTCTTCCTGGCACTTTTCGGAGAGTTCCTGCGCCTTGCCGAGCCCGATGTAAAATGGAGAGGTCGGAGTCTGGAGACGCTGAATCGCACGGGAGGCGACCGCCGCTCCCGCACTCCGGACAAGCTCTCCCAGCTCCTCAAGCGATTCGGTCACTCGAGGCTCTTTTTGGTTCGGGAGCTCCAACCCGACAAGAAGCGTCTTCTCCTCCGGACGATCAATGGTTCTCATCCAGCAAGAGGAACGTTCTTGCCCGCGAGGGAACGATTCGGCCTAGCGAAGCCAAGGAAGAGGACCATGCTCTTCAAGTACCAGATGACACGTGATCCTAGGTTCTTTCCGAAACCAAGTCAACTGCTTCCGTGCGTACCGGTAGGTATCCCGAACGATCGCCTCCTCCAACATCGCTCGGCTGCCTCCCTGAACCAGAAACCGAGCGATGGCCGCATAGCCGATGGCGGGGCAACGAAAAAGGATCTCCGGCTCTGATTCGTGCAGACGCTCTGCTACTTCCTCGATCCACCCGCCGACCAGCATTCGCCGAACGCGCTCGGCGATCCTCCGCCGTAGGGCTTCGGCCGTCCGCTCCACCCAAAGGGTGCGGTGGCGCCGCACCAAAGGCTTCGTCGTTCGCCTCTGCCAATCCAGGAGCGAAACCCCGGTCGTTTCCTTGACCTCGATCGCTCGTATGAGGCGTCTGGGATTGCGCATGTCGATGCGCGCGGCCGCTTCCGGGTCGATCTTCTTGAGCCGCCCCGCGAGCTCGGGAACGGAGAGAGTCTCCAGCTCCGCTCGAAGCGCTCCATTTCCCGATGGAGCCTCGCAGAGGCCGTTCACCATGCTCCGGTAATAGAGGCCGGTCCCCCCCACGACGATCAGCGGACGCCCTCGGCTCGCGCAGGATTGCAAAAACACGCGCGCATGTTCCCGGTATTGAGCCACCGAAAAGGATTGGCGCCAATCGACCAGGTCCAACCCTCCGTAGGAAAATCTGGCCCGTTCTTCCAAGGAGGGCTTTGCCGTCCCCAGATCCAGTCCCCGATAGACCTGCATGGAATCCATGGACAGAACGGCCGCTCCGTGTCTCTCCGCGAGCGCGTGCGCCAACTCGGTTTTCCCGACCCCGGTCGAACCGACCACAAAAAGGGGCTCCGCAGGCTCGACCCGGGCAATCCGTCTCCCTATCTCTTGGAAATGCACCTTCTCGCACTCGCTTTGCTCGGTCTGCTCGCCGGCTTCGCCAGCGGCTGCTTCGGAATCGGCGGAGGCTCGCTCATCGTCCCCGTCCTTGTCCTCTACTTTGCCGTACCCTACCACACTGCGGTAGGAACGTCCCTCGCCCTCATTTTGCCGATCGCTCTGGCAGGGAGCCTGACGAACTGGACGCTCAAGCAGATCGACTGGAATCTCTTCACGGTAATCGCCCTCTCCGGGGCGGCGGGCGCCGCCCTCGG
>NZ_CABFUZ020000033.1 GCF_902143385.2 Methylacidimicrobium cyclopophantes | reverse complement strand
GCGGGCCGCCGCCACAAAAGCTTGCCGCCCCTTCCCCCCGAGGCAGAGAATAGTTGATACGCTATGAAACCATCCGAGCGCTCCAGCAAGAAACAGAGTCGCCCAAGCGAAAAGCGAGCCAAGTGGACGTTGGCCTCCGACAAGCAAGAGGCTCCCCTTCCCGAATCAACCGAGCTGCAACAAATCGCCGACGAGGCGCTCCAAGCTGCGAGCGAGAAGAAAGCCCCCCGCTCGCAAAAAGCTCGGAGCCGGCCGGTCGTTGCCCGCCGGAGGGTCGCTCCCCCCGCGCCTCCGCAAGAAAGCCGGCGAAAGATCGTCTTTGTCGCTGCGGAATGCGCTCCCCTCGCCAAGGTGGGCGGTGTCGGTGACGCCGTGGAAGGCCTTGCGCTGGCTCTCGCCCGACGAGGCCACCAGGTTCGCGTGATTCTTCCGTTCTACGCCGGAATCGATCGGAGCAAAATCGTCACGAGCCTCCTCGGCTCCTGTTGCGTCCATATGGGCGCGGGGCAAGAGCATTGGATCGCCGTCTGGGAGACTTTCCTGGGAGAAGAGCGGGTGCCGGTCTGGCTCGTCGACTACCAGAGCTATTTCGGAAGACCCGGCGTCTACGACGAGCCGACGGGAGAGTATGCCGACAATGCCTATCGGTTTGCCCTCCTGGCAAAGGCCGCTCTCGAAATCTGCAAGTCGCTTGCCTTCATCCCGGATCTCTTCCATGTCCACGATTGGCCTGCAGCCCTCGTCCCGGTCTTTCTGAAAGCCTGGCCCCATCTCCTCTCCCCTTTCGGCAAGACCGCGACCGTGCTCACCCTTCACAATGTCGGGCACCAAGGGAAATACGGATCCAGCGTCATGCCTTATCTCGGGTTGGAATGGACACGCTTCCAGCCCGATTTCATCGAAGACTACGGCCAGGTCAATCTGCTCAAGGCCGGAGTGCACGATGCCGATTTTCTCACCACTGTTTCCCCCGCCTACGCCGACGAGATCCTCGAGCCGGTCGGCGGATGCGGGCTCGCTCCCTTTTTCGCCCGGCGGAAGAACGACCTTCGCGGAATCCTCAACGGCGTCGAGGAGACCCGATGGGATCCGGAAGTCGACCCCCTCCTACCGGCGAACTTTTCCGCGCGAAACTTATCGGGAAAGTCTCGCTGCAAGGAAGCCCTGCAGCGCCGGATGGGCCTGCCGGCCCGTTCCGATCTCCCGCTTTTTGCGATGGTAAGCCGGCTTCATCTCCAAAAAGGCATTCATCTCGTTCGCGACGCGCTCCCCTCGCTTCTCCGCGAGGAATCGATCCAATGCGTTTTTTTGGGATCGGGAGAGGCGGAATTCGAGGAGTTCCTCCGCGGGTTGGCTCGAACCTTTCCCGATCAAGTGGCGGCGTCCGTCGGATTCTCGGAGGAGCTCAGCCACTGGATCTTCGCCGGAAGCGACTTCTTCCTCATGCCATCCCTCTACGAGCCCTGCGGCCTGAGCCAACTCTATGCGATGCGCTACGGCTCTATCCCCGTGGCCCGGGCGACTGGAGGAATCCGAAACACCGTAATCGATCTGGAGGACAAGGAGCGCCCCGGTACGGGATTGCTCTTCCTCGAACCGACGGGACAAGGGTTGACCGCCGCTTGCCGGCGCGCGATCGATCTCTGGGAAAAAGCTCCGGAAACTCTGACCGCGCTGCGCGTCGAAGGGATGAAACAGCTCTTCTCCTGGACCCGAACCGCTCGGGAATATGAAGAGGTCTACACCGAAGCCCTCCGCCGGCGCGGAGTCTCCGCGGGATCTACGGGATAGCCGAACTTCTTCCGCTCTGAATCGCAAGCGATTGCTCCAGAAGGGCCAGACCTTTTTGTTCTGCCTACAAAGCCCATTGGGGCCGGCGGCCGACAGAGGAGATTCCTCAGAGAAAGTCGACCGGGTCGACATCTACCGTGAGATCGACTTCCGGTCGGCGGAGCCGCTCTTCCGTCCACTGTTTGATGACGCGGGCGGCCTCGACGATCCGATTGGTCTTGAGAAGGAGCTGATAGCGGAAGGACCCTTGGAGCCGCGCGATCGGGGCGGGAAGGACCCCTCCTCCCTCCGCGATCCCGGAAAGCCTCTGGCAAAGCTCCCCGCTCTCGATTTGCGCGGCCTGACGGCAGAGACTCTCGTCCGGGCTCTTCCAGACCAGGAGTACCAGTCGGGCATGCGGCGGATAGCCGAAGGAAGCACGGAATTCGAGCTCCTGCTCGGCAAAGCCGCGATAGTCGTGGTGGCGAGCAAATTGAATCGCCGGATGAAAGGGAGAGCGGGTTTGAACAAAGACCACTCCTCTCGATTCCCCCCGGCCGGAGCGGCCCGCTACTTGGAGAAGCTGCTGGAAGGCTCGTTCTGCGGAGCGGAAGTCGGGCATATGGAGAAGCCCGTCGATCTGGACGACCCCGACAAAGGTGACTCCCGGGAAATGGAGCCCCTTGGCCACCATCTGGGTTCCGACGAGGATGTCGAAGCGGCGCTCGGCAAAGGCTCGCAGCGCTTCCCCGAGAGCACCCTTCCTGGCCATCGAGTCCGAATCCATCCGCAGGATCCTGGCCGACGGGAACGCCTTCTGGACCGATTCGACGACCCGCTCGGTTCCGGCACCCAACGCTTCCAGGCGAGCACCGCGGCAAACCGGACAGGCGACGGGAAGCGGCTCGGAGTGGCCGCAAAAGTGACAGCGGAGATTTTCTCCAGCACGGTGGTAGGTCAGGGCGATGCTGCAATGGGGACATTCCTTCACTCCGCCGCAATCGGAACATTGGAGGACTCGCGCATAGCCGCGCCGATTGACGTAGAGCAACGCCTGCTCCCCCCGGGCGAGGCGCTTTCCCACTTCTTCCTGAAGCTCGCCGGAAAGCCAAGGAATCTCCGAGGGAGAGGCGCCCGCCGTGGAGCGGCGCTTCCGCCCGCGTCGGCGGAGATCGACGATCTGGACCAGAGGGAGAGAGCGATCCTCGACGCGGGCGCTCAATTCGAGAAGGCGATATTTCCCGGCAAGCGCATTGGCATAGGACTCCAAAGACGGACAGGCGGAGCCCAGGAGAACGGGAATCCCTTCCCTGCGGGCGCGCATCACGGCGACATCCCTGGCGTGGTAACGGGGGGTCTCCCCTTGCTTGTATGCGGTCTCGTGCTCCTCGTCGACCACGATGAGGCCGAGCTCGCGCAGGGGCGCGAAGACCGCCGAGCGG
>NZ_CABFUZ020000032.1 GCF_902143385.2 Methylacidimicrobium cyclopophantes | reverse complement strand
AAAAAGGCGGCCGCTTCCGGAAGCGGTCAAAAGGAAACGGGCGGGAAAGAGTAGGGTACCGGTTTGCCTCAACTGAAGAATCCATTGGCATTGCGCGCCACCTCTCCGAAGGGGGAGACGGCGCTTTTGAAGGAAGAAAGGAATCGGACTCCGAAAGAGGAGAAAGCTTGGATTCTTTTGGCCGAGCCCGACGAGAAGCTAGCCGCCGCGATCGGGGGAGAGCTCCAAGGCAAAGGGCTGGCTTGGAGTCGGGTTTCGACCACGGAAGAAGCCTTCGTCGATCTCAATTTCGGTGAGTTCGCCGTCGCCCTCCTCGATTCGGAAATGCCGGGTCGGCCGGTGCTCGACGTGGTCGAGATGCTGCGCAGACGCAACATCTCGATCCCGATCCTGCTGTTGAGCGGGGAAGCGGATGCGCAAGCCCGCATACGGGCCTATGAAAAAGGGGTCGACGATGTCGTTCCCAAGCCCTGCTCGCCGCAGGAGCTCTCCGCTCATATCCGGGCGTTGTTGCGCCGGAGAACGAGCTCCACCCCTTGGGTTCGAGCGGTGGAGGATCTCGAAATCGATCTTTCGGGCCGAAGGGTCTTCCGCGCCGGGCAGGAGATTCTGCTGACTCCTCGCGAGTTCGGGATCCTTGAGTATTTGCTTCGGAATCAAGGGAGGGCTGTGAGCTTCGAGACTCTCGCCCAGGAAGTTTGGCATCAGCCCGAGCGCGCCAAGACGATCAGCAACGTCGTGCGCGTCCATATGGCCAGCCTGCGCAAGAAGATCGATCGCGGCCGGCCGGTCAAGCTCCTGCACACGATGCGGGGCTACGGGTTTGTCCTGCGCAGCGAGAGCCGTTAGCTCGCCGTTTCCGGTTCCGCCAAAGAAGAGTCGGAGGGGTGAGGGGCGGCTTCCGACAATCGCTTCGACTCCGCTGGATTCCGGTACGCCCAGCCGACCGTCCCGGGGGTTTCGGCCTCGGTCAACGCCTCCTCGATCAGAAAATGGTGGGGCGAGAGGATGCAAGCCGGGTCGGTCGCGCCCGCATTGTGCGTCAGAAGGAAGGCCTGACAACGGCATCCGCCGAAATCGATCTCCCGGCGGGGGCAGCTCCGGCAGGGTTCGGGTAGCCAATCGGTCCCTCGGAAACGTTGAAAAGCTTCTGCATGGAACCAGATGTCACGGAGGCTCTTTTCCCGAACGTTCGGGAACGAGAGAGTGGAGATCTCCCGGGCCGCTTGGCAGGGGAGGGCGAGGCCGTCCGCCGACACCGTGAGAAAAGCCCTTCCCCAGCCATGAAGGCAGGCTTTCGGATAGGTGGCATAGTAGTCGGGGATGACGAAGAGGATCTCCATCTTCCCACGTAGCCGCTTTTGCGCCCGAAGCGCGACTTCGGAGGCATGCTCGACTTGAGCCCGCGTGGGGAGAAGCCAACGCCGGTTCCGGAGGGCCCAGCCGTTGTATTGGCTGTTCGCGAGCTCGAGTCTTTCGGCTCCCCACTCCTCGGCGAGCTCGATGATCTCTTCTATGCGATCGAGATTCTGGCGATGGAGAACCGCGTTGATCCCGAGCGCAAAGCCGACTTCCCGTGCCATCCGAGCAGCCTCTTTTTTCTTGCCGAAACTCCCGCGCATCCCGGCGATCCATTCAGCGCTCTCGGAACGGCTGTCCTGGATGCTCAACTGAAATCCACCCAAACCCC
>NZ_CABFUZ020000031.1 GCF_902143385.2 Methylacidimicrobium cyclopophantes | reverse complement strand
GCGGCTTTTCCAACGCCGCCGTCTTGCCTGCCGGATTACCCCAGATGGGCGCCTCTACGCTGAGCAGCTTGAGCGTTTTCCCGGTCAACGGTCTTCCTCCTGGGGGATACAACGGCTCGACGAGCTTCTTCGGCGTAGCGATTTACCAGATTTACAAGTTCAACAAGCTGTTCAGCATGGCATGGCGCGAGCAGTACGACCATACCAACTCCAATCAGATCTTCTCGAATTTTCTTTTCCCGGCGGACATTTGGGACGTGACGGTCGACTGGCGGTTCGATCTCGCAGATAACTTCATGGTTCGCATTGAGAATCGGATGGACTACGGCAAAGGATTTCTTACCTATTACAGTCCGGCCGAAGGAGCCGTCCCCACGAGCGGAAATGGAGTGGCTGCGCTCAGCAGCGGTCCCTTCTGGTTCGTAGCGCTCGACGTCGTCTATTCTTACTGATCACGAAAAGGAAAATGAGGAAAAACGCGGGAGATTTGAACGGAAGAAGCGGATAGCACGTCTAAATCAGCAGATAGCTCGAACGAATCGTTTTCCTC
>NZ_CABFUZ020000030.1 GCF_902143385.2 Methylacidimicrobium cyclopophantes | reverse complement strand
GAGCGCCCGCGGCGCAGCGGTGTCCCCCTCCTCCGAATTGAGCGGCGACGGGACGCACGTCGATCGAGGGAATCGATCGGAGGCTGATCCGAGTGAGCCGCGGTCCAACTTCCTCGACCATAAAGGCCACCTGTACCGTCTCGACAAGCTGTAGGTAGTTCAGGAAGGTCTCGACCTCGACCGAGGTCGTCCCCGTTTTTGCATAGAGGTCGGCGGTGAGGCGATAGAAGGCGATTCGATTGTCCGCGGCAAAGCGGGTTCGGTTGAGGATCTCCCGCAAAAGCGCAAAGCGGTTGAGAGAAAAGTTGCGGAATGTACGCCAGGAAAGCATCTCCGGATCGGCTCCGGCGCGAATCAACTCTGCGGCGAGCTCCAAGGTTTCCGGCCGGAGAGGACGAAAGCAAAAGGAGTTGGTGTCGGTGAGAATCCCCACGTACAAAGCGGCCGCCGCTTCCGCGGGGAGAGGGAGACCGAGTTCTCGAGAGACTCGAGCGAGGATCTCTGCCGTAGCAAGGGCTTGCGGATCAATCAGATTGATAGTTGCGTACCCCGGGTTGTCCGGATGGTGGTCGATGTTGCCGTCCACGGAAATTCCCCACCGCTGGAAGTTTTCTCCGAGGCGTTCGCGCGTAGAGCAGTCGACCGCGATCACGTTGAGGCGGCCGGGCGGAGGCCCGAGTGGCGTTTTTTCGACGGGAATCGAGCGTGCTAGATATGCGTAGGAATCGTGTAAGCCGTCCTCGTTGAAGACGCACACCTCCTTCCCCATGGCTTTCAAAATCAGAGCTAATCCGATCGAGCTCCCGAACGCGTCGCCGTCGGGGCGGATGTGGGAAAGGATGACGAAAGTTCCGTTCCGTTCGAAGAGCTCTTTGAGATCGCGGAGCGAATCGGGCATTGGCTTTCTGTTGCATGGGGAATGCCGTGGGCGCAAGCTTCTCTTGTTTTCCGATTGTTTTGGGAAAGCGGCCGGGAAAGCTTTATGGGGGCATTTGGACGGAGAATTCGCCGATCGGTCCTTCGGGCTTTGGACCTGCTGGTCTTCGTTGCTTTTTGCGCGAGCATGGTCCTGTTGGTCCGAAGTCACCTCGGGCAAAAGCGGAAAATCGTGGTTGAGGGGCGGAAGGGGCCGCTCTGGGAGCTTGTGTCACCCGCCGAAGCGCGCCCGTAGCCTAGGTGCTTTTCGCCCATCGGATACGAAATATCTGCGGCGTGGCGCAGAGCGGGAACCAAGATGAGCGATCGAGCGCCGGCTTTCGGCGCGGAAGCGGTTGGCATCGATAAATCTTGTGACGGGGAAGATCGGTTTGTAGGATGCCTTGCGCCGGGAAAATCAACCGGGAAAGGAGGCGTCATGCGAATTGGAAAAAGCATCTTGTGCGGGGCGCTGCTGCTTTGCGCTGGGATAGTGGGGCTTCGTGCGGAGGAGAAGCAAGAGGTCACCGTAAAAGGGGAGCTCGTCGACCTCTACTGTTACATCGATCATGGTGCGGCGGGAGACAAGCATTCGAGTTGCGCCAGGAAGTGCATCAACCTGGGGTTGCCCGTAGGACTGAAGGGCGACGACGGAAAGCTCTACATGCTCTTCGGGGAGCACAAGCCGCTGAAGTCCTCTGCAATTCCCAAGACCCAGACGGTAACGGTCAAGGGGAAATTGGCGAGCGCGGAAGGCTATAATCTGATCGAAGATGCTGAGTTTCAGCCATAACGAGCCTTCTGGATTCAAGGGGATTTCCTTCGAGCGCTTTTTGACTTCGCGTCCCGTGCCGGATTGTAGGCTAGGAGGGCGAGGCGGGCCGTTCTTGCGGAAGTAGGACGACCGAAGCCGGCGCGGGACCTCTGATAGGGGTTCCGTTTTTGACGGTGCCATTTTCCCGGGATTTTTCTGCCTTTCCACCAGGAGCGACTGAGCGCCGGTTGTGAACGAATTCCAAGATTTTTTGGACACCCTCAAGCAGCCGGAATACGTCCACGTCCTTCTCCATCCTATTCCAATCTATGGTCTTGCGACGGCATTAGCCGCCTATCTCGCTGGCTTAGCCTTCAAGAGCCGGGCGACGCAGGTCATCGCCCTGGCGCTCATCATTCTCACCTCGGCCTCTGGTTGGCTCGTGCAAGAATATGGAAAGGAGGGAGAGGATCGGGTGGAGACGATGATCACGCAAAAGCAAAAGGCCTGGTTGGACGTTCACGAGGAGCGGGGAGAAAGGACGGTATGGATGCTCTACGGAACGGCGGCGATCGCGGCGGTGACCTTGGTCTCATCCGCTCTCTTTCCTAAGGGGTTAAGCTTTTTCTCCTCCGCGACCGTTCTCGCGAGCCTCGCCTCTCTTTTGTTAGGGATCTGGACGAGTCACGCCGGAGGACAGATCCGGCACAAGGAGTTTTATCAGGGACCTCCTCCGCAGGCGGAAAAGAGATCCCGAGCCCAAAAAAGCTTGCCGCAGCCTCCCGAGACGGCTTCCCCCGCGCACGAGAGCTCCCCGCTGCCTGTGGAGCCGGAGGTACCGCAGCAGGAAGCTCCTCCCTCCGAAGGCAAATTGCCGCAATGAGCGAGCGAGCTAATG
>NZ_CABFUZ020000029.1 GCF_902143385.2 Methylacidimicrobium cyclopophantes | reverse complement strand
CGGCCCGCCGGCCGCCCCCCGCGAACGCGAAGCCGCTCAACCGACGGGACGCGTCTTTCGGGAAGAAGAGTGGGAGAGCTTTGTTTCCCCCGAGGGCGCGCCGGCCGTCGAGGGGAGAGCCCCGCCGAGGCCGCGGCGGAGGGAGCCGATGAGCCCGATTCGGCTCAAGATTGCCGAGCGGCTCTTGTCTGCACACCAGAGCACGGCCCATCTGACGACATTCAACGAGGTCGATCTGACCGCCGTAAAGGAGCTTCGCGAGCGATACGGGGAACGTTTTGCGCAGAGGCACGGCGTTCGGCTGGGCTTCCTCCCGTTTTTCGTTCGAGCCGCCGTCGAGGCTCTTCGCCAAATCCCTCAGGTTGGCGCCCAGATCGATGGGGGCGACTTGGTCTATCTCGATCGCTACGACATCGGGATTGCGGTTTCGACCGATCGGGGATTGATCGTTCCGGTGCTCCGCGAAGCCGAGAAGAAGAGCTTTGCGGAGATCGAGCGAGCGATTCGGGAGGTCGTCGAACGGGCTCGTTCCGGAAAACTGACGCTTCCGGAACTGGAAGGGGGCATTTTCACGATCACCAACGGCGGCGTTTTCGGCTCCTTGGTCTCCACCCCGATCCTTAATCCTCCCCAAAGCGCGATCCTGGGCATGCATGCGATTCAGGATCGCCCCGTTGCCATTCGAGGCAGGGTGGAAATTCGTCCGATGATGTACTTGGCCTTGACCTACGATCATCGAGTGATCGACGGAAGGGAGGCCGTGACCTTCCTGGGGCAAATCAAGGCATTCGTGGAAAATCCTGGGATCATCTTGCTCGACCTCTGAGCGAGGCTGGAGATCTCCCTTGGCAACGAAATCCGGGTATGACCTGGTCGTAATCGGGGCGGGACCCGGCGGCTATACGGCGGCCCTCCGCGCCGCCGAGCTCGGATTGCGGACGGCGATCGTAGAGCGTTGCTCGCAACTGGGAGGGACCTGCCTGCGAATCGGCTGCATTCCGAGCAAAGCCCTTCTCTCGTGGACGGAAGCCTACGTCTTCGCCCGGGATCGGCTCCGCGGGAGCGGGATCGCCTCGAAGGGCTTCGAGGTCGATCCGACCGGGATGCATGCCCGAAAAGAAGCGATCGTGGAAAAGCTGGCCGGGGGGATCGCCTTTCTTTTGCGGCAGCGCGGAGTGGAGGTGGTGGAAGGGGTAGCGCGGATTACCGGGCCGCAGACCGTTGCGGTCCGCCAGGCCGATCGGGAGGAGATCCTGCAGGGCCGCGCGATTTTGCTCGCTTCTGGAAGCGAGCCCGTGGAGCTTCCCTTCCTTCCGTTCGATCGTCATCGAGTCGTCGACAGCACCGGGGCGCTCTCCTTCCCGGAAGCTCCGCGCAGCCTATTGGTGATCGGCGCGGGCGCGGTCGGGCTGGAGCTCGGATCGGTCTGGAGCCGATTGGGAACCGAGGTTCTCGTCGTGGAGCTGCTGCCGCGCATCGCGGCGGGCTTCAGTCCGATGGTTTCGAAGGCGCTTCAGCATGAGTTGGAGAAGCAAAAGATCCGGTTTCTTCTGGGGGCCCGGGTGACGCGGGCCGAGGTCGACGAGGGTGGGGTGGCGCTGCGGGTCGAATCGGGCGGAGCGGAGCAGACCCTCGTCGCCGAGCGGGTCTTGGTCGCGGTGGGGAGAAGACCATGCCATACGGATCTCGGCCTCGCCGAAGCGGGAATCGGCCTGACGCCGAGCGGACGGGTGGCGGTAAATCGCCTCTGGCAGACCTCCGTGCCTTCCATTTATGCCATCGGCGATCTGATCGAGGGTCCGATGTTGGCGCATCGGGCGCAGGCCGAAGGGAGGGTCGTGGCGGAGCTCCTGGCGGGGATGGCGTCCCGGATGCACTACCTCGGCATCCCCAACGTGATCTATACCGAGCCGGAAGCCGCCAGCGTCGGCTTCTCGGAAGAAGAGCTCCGTGCCGCCGATCGTCCGTATCGCCGGGGAACCGCGTATTTCGGAGCCAACGGCAGAGCGCTGGCGGCCGAGGCTCCGGAGGGCTTCGTCACGGTCTTGATGGAGGAGAGATCCGGCAAATTTGCCGGGATGGAGATCGTCGGCAGCCGGGCATCCGAGCTGATCGGCATCGGTGCGCTTGCGCTGGAGACCGGGGCGAGCGTGGAGTGCTTGGCGCGCATGATCCAACCCCATCCCACCTTCCAGGAGACGGTGAAGGAAGCCGCCCTTGCGGCGCTACGCGTGCGGCGATCGAAGAGTTCTTGAGGTTGCGATCGGGATCTCTTTGGAGCAGGAAGCATCTGCCTGCCGCGATCCTCGCCGACGGGTCGTCCGCGTGCGCACGCCTTCGGGCAGAGAGTGGAAATCCCGGTAGACCCGAGGGACGCGGACACCGACAGAGGTTACGATCTCATACGAGATCGTTCCCGCGATCTTGGCGAGTTCGTCGGCGTGGATGATTTGATCGCCTTGCGAACCGAGAAGAACGACCTCGTCGCCGACCTTGCATCCGCCGGCGGAGGTCACATCCACGACCGTCTGGTCCATCGTCACCCGGCCCCGAATCCGACAGCGATTCGAGCGGACCAAGACCTGCGCGCGGTTGGAGAGTGCGCGGGCGTAGCCGTCCCCGTATCCGACGGCGAGCGTCGCGAGCCGCTGCGCCTTTCGCAGTAGGTAGGTGGCTCCATAGCTGACGGTGCGGCCCGCAGGCAGGTGGCGCAGCAGGGTGATGCGCGTTTTCCAGGACATGACGGGCCGCAGCAGCCGCCGGAGAAAAGGCATGGGAGGCAGCCCGTACAGGGCCAGGCCGACTCGGACATAGGAGCAGGCGTAGATCGTCCGGCGCCAAAGAGCGGCGCTGTTGGCCACGTGGAGCGCCTTGTCGGCGAAGTGGGGCCGCCAGCGCAGGAGCTCGGCCCACTGCTCCTCCGTTCTTTCCGGATCCTCGTCCGCCGAGCTGAAATGCGTACAGACCGCACCGATATTCAGGGCCGGAAGCCTCTCCGCGCGCTTGAGCTCCTTTACGGCATCGGCTCCCCAAAGCCCGAGCCGTCCCATGCCGGTGTCGATCTTGAAATGCGCGCTCACCCGCGTGCCGGCCTTTTCCGCCACGCCGTTGAGCCTCCGGGCCTCCTCATAGGTGGAGATCGTGGGCCAGGCACGACATTCGATCGCCTGTCGGAACTCCCCCGGAAGGCAAGCGCTCAGCAACAGGATGGGAGTCGTCGTCATCCCCGCCGCGCGGAGCTCGGCCGCCTCCTCGACGTTGCTCACTCCGAGGACATCCGCTCCTCCGAGGACGAGCTCCTTGGCCACCGGGACGAGGCCGTGCCCGTAGGCATTGGCTTTGACCACGGCGATCAGCTTGGTCTCTTGCGGAACCCTGCTTCGAACGACGGCAAGATTATGGCGAAGGGCGGAGCCGTCGATTTCCGCCCAACAACGCAACGGGCGCTCTTTCATGAAACCCGGGGGAAGGCGCCGGTTGCTTCCGCAACCGAGCCACGCAGATAAATGGGCTCGGGAAACGGATCGTCCGAAAAGGCGGCGCTCTCCTCTTCGAGCCGCAGAAAATCGGCGGCGCGAGGGTAGGCCCGTCGCAGTCCGGGCCCGAGCTCCTCGGCGGAGAGAGCCAGGTCGAGACCTTCCACTTGCGCCGAGAGCTCCTCTCTCGGAAAAACGAAGGGGGGCCGTGCCAGCCGCCCACCGGAAAAAAGGGTTCCGTAAAGCTCCCCCCTTCTGGCGTCGGCGAAGATCCCGAGACGTTCCACGTCCGGAAATTGAACGGCCAGCGACCAGGCGCTGCAGAGAGAACGGAGGCGTGCTCCCATGCAAAAGGCGATCGCTTGGGCCGCCGCGATGGAGACGCGAATCGAGGAAAAGGAGCCCGGCCCGATTCCGACGAGCAGAGTTCGGATGGGGAGCGAGGAGAGGGAGAGCTCCCGCAGCGCCGAGAAAAGGGCCGCCGAATGGCGG
>NZ_CABFUZ020000028.1 GCF_902143385.2 Methylacidimicrobium cyclopophantes | reverse complement strand
TCGCGCTCTTCGAGCCGATCGGTGGAGCCTCTTGTCAGCGGCCGTCCCACTCGCTAGGGTGTCCTCCGCGTGCGCCCGGTCGAAAGCTTTCCTCTTCTCCCTGCCGGCCCGTTGCTCGTCCGGGCGCAGGAAGCGCTCTCTCCGTCGAGCTGGCTCCTTCTCCGCGACTTTCTCTCCCTCCCCAACCTCACCGCCGTCGAAAAAGCGAGCGTGGCGGAGCTGATCGGCACCGGAAGATGGGAAGAGATCGAAGAGCGGTTCGGGACCACGCTCTCCTTCGGAACCGGGGGAATTCGCAGCAGGACGATCGCCCGATTTCCCACGGCGGCGGAACGAGGGGGAGCCGATCGGGACGATCCGCCGCGCTTTCCCGCGGTCGGAAGCGGAATGCTCAACGAGAGGACGGTTCGCCGCACCTCCCTCGGGTTCGGGGAGTATCTCCGCACGGCCTCGCCCGGGCACCCGATCTCCGTCGTGATCGCCTACGATACCCGCCTCTTCTCCGCGCTCTTCGCGGAGATTTGCGCGGAGACCTTCCAAAGCCTCGGCTTCGTCGTCTGGCTCTTTTCGGAAGAACGCCCCACCCCCGAGCTCTCCTTCGCGATTCGGAAGCTCTCCGCCGATGCGGGCGTCATGGTGACCGCCAGCCACAATCCGCCTTGGGACAATGGCTTGAAGATCTACCTCTCCGACGGCGGCCAGATCACGGCCGAGGCGGCCGAAGAAGTGAGCCGATCGATCGGCAAGATCTCCCTCGCCGCCGCAATTCCGGAAGGACCCCCCCCCGGAATCCTGCGCCGGCTCGGAGCCGATTGCGATCAGGCCTATTTCGAAGCGATCGAATCGACGATCCTGGAATCGACCGCCGTCGGGAAGGCGAGCCGGGCGATCAAGGTCGTCTACACGCCTCTGCATGGAGTGGGACTCCACACCGTTCCCAGGCTCCTCGCCCGTCAAGGAATCTCCTGCTCTCTCGTGGCCGGCCAGGATACGCCGGACGGGCGATTTCCGGGGGTCGCCTCGCCCAATCCCGAGGATCCCCGATCGCTTGCGCAGGCGATCGACCAGGCTCGGACGGAACGAGCCGATCTCGTCCTGGGAACCGACCCCGATGCCGATCGCCTCGGCGCCGCCGTCTACGCCCCGGCTGTCGGATGGCGCGTCCTGACGGGCAATCAGATCGCGGCCCTGCTCGCCTTTTACCGCTGCGACCGGATCTTTTCTCCCGGCGGAAAGGTACGCATCCCCGGGACGCCCGTGCTCCTCAAGACCCTTGTGACGACCGACCTGCTCCGCTCGATCGCCGAGGCCTTCGGCCTCCGCTGCGTGGAGACTCTCACCGGTTTCAAATATCTCGCGGCCAAACTCCGGCGATACGAGGAGATGGCCGAGAAGGATCCGCGCAGCCGCCGCTTTCTGGTCTTCGGAGGCGAGGAAAGTCACGGCAGCCTCTCCACCGACCGGGTGCGCGAGAAGGACGGCAACGCCGCGGCCCTCCAGCTCGTCGAGGCGGCTGGATGGGCGGCCGACCGAGGGATGACCCTTCTCGACCTCCTCGATGCCCTCTACCGGCGGTTCGGGTTCTTCGCCGAGGAGCTGCATACCCTGGCATTGGAAGGCCCGGGAGGCTCGGAACGGCGAAGGCGGCTGCTCGCGTCGTTTCGAGAGACTCCTCCGGCCGGCCCTGATGGTGCTCCTCCCATCCTGACGGAGGACTTCGGGCGGGAAGACCATTGGGATGCCGACGGCGAGCTCTTGCCCAAGGAGGAATTTTTGCGCTTTTCGTTTCCCCCGGGGGCCCGTCTGGCCGTTCGATGCTCCGGCACCGAACCGAAGATCAAGTTCTACCTCTTCCATCGCTCCGAGGCGGAGGAGGATCTCCGCGCTCAGGAAGGGCGGACGCAAGCGATGATCTCCTCTTGGTGGCGAACCCTCGAGACGGACGTGGGCTTGCGCCTTTCCCGATGAGGTCCCTTTCTGCCGGAGCATTCCCCGCGGTCGACATCGCCGTGGTCCTCCTCTACTTGGCCGCCGTCCTCTGGGTGGGATTTCGGGCGGCGAAGCGGCCGAGGACCGTCGAGCAATTTGCGCTCGGCGGCCACAAGATGCCCTGGTGGGCGGTTCTCGGCTCCCTGGTTGCGGCGGAAACGAGCGCGGCATTTTTTCTGGGAACTCCGGCGGAAGGCTATGCCCTGGGGAATTACGAATATCTCCAGCTCAGCCTGGGGACGATTCTGGCTCGCGTCTTGGTCGCCTACCTTTTCGTAAAGCCCTACTTCACCTTCCGGGTCACCTCGATCTACCAATTCTTGGCTCTCCGCTTCGGGCCGAAGACAAAGTCAGCCGCATCCGCCACCTTTCTGCTGACGAGACTGCTCGCCTCGGGTGCCCGCCTCTACGTTGCCGCCATCGTGCCGGTGCTCGCCGCCAAGCTCCTCTGGGCAAGGCCGGTCTCCTCCGGGCAAGAGCTTTGGATTTATGCCGCTTCCGCGATCCTCCTCACGCTGCTGACGACCCTCTACACCGTCGCCGGAGGGATTCGAGCGGTGATCTGGACCGATCTCCTTCAGGCGGGCCTCATGCTTTCCGGGGGAGTCGTGACCCTGGTTCTCCTCTTTCAAAAAATTCCATGGGGCTCAAGCTCTCCGCTCGCGGAGGCGGCCCATCTCCTCACGACTCTCCCGTGGACGGAGACGGGCATCCACCCGCACAAAACCCTCTGGGAAAACCTCTGGGCCGTACTCACTTCCGACTATACGATCTGGGCGGCCTTGATCGGATCGACATTCACGACCATGGCTACTCATGGGGCCGACCAGGACCTCGTGCAGCGCCTCCTCACGGCCAAAGACCATCACCGGAGCCGGCTTTCGCTGATCCTTTCGGGATTGACCGACCTTCCCCTGGTCTTCCTTTTTTTGACGATCGGCATCTTCCTCAGCTTCCTGGCTCGCTCCGTCCACGACCCCCGACTCCCTTCGCAAGCAAACGAAGTCTTCCCCTATTTCATTCTTTGCCAAACCCCTTCCGGCATTCGCGGCCTTTTGCTGGCGGCGATCGTCGCCACCGCGATGGGCTCCCTTTCCGCCGCTCTCAACGCGCTGGCCACCTCCTTTTGCGAAGATTGGGCCTTCCGTTTCCTGCCCTCCTCATCGGACGAGCGCGTCCGGGTCCGCCTCCTGCGCGCTTCGACGGTGCTCTTTGCCCTCTTGACCATCCTGATCGCGTGCGCAACGGCCTTCTTCGTTCTCCGATCTCCGGGATCGCGCATCCTCCCGATCGTCCTCGGCCTCTTCGGATACACTTACGGTCCGCTTTTGGGGGTCTTTCTCCTTGGGGTTCTGACCCGAAGCCGCGGAGAGGACCTTGGGAACTGCGTTGCGATGGCCTGCGGTCTGGGCGTCGTCGCCCTGCTCAGCGGCGTGCCCCAGGCCGTCCTGGGACTCTTCTCTCAGGCCGCGGCCGCTCGGCTCTCCTGGCTTCCCTGCGTCGCCTTCCCCTGGCGGGTCTTCATCGGAAGCTGCGCAACCTTCCTCGTCGGCCTCTGCTTCCGCTCTCCCGCGCGCCGCCCGCCCGTCAGGCCCACCGGCTGAGCCCACACTTCCACCCCGGGCGGCTCAGGAAGCTGGGCTTCGGCCGACCGGCGGTGAGGAAAGAGAAAGCTCCTTCCGATAGGCGGCCATCGCCTCTTCCACCGTGGCTCCCTCGAGCGTGATCGCCGCGAGCGCGTTGCAGAACGCCACGGCTTCGGCAAGCGGCCTCTGATGAATGTTCCGTCCCGTCGCATTGCCCGCGGCTCCCGCCTCATGGATCTGGGCATGCAGCCGGGCCAGGAATTCGGGTACGCTCGTCTCCTTCCCTCCCGCGCAGATCAGGCGCGTTCGACCCGCCGCGAGAACCGCTTCCCGCAGCGCCGCCGCATTCCGGCCGTCCTTGGCCTTCGGCTCGTTCACCTTGACGAAATCGGCGCCCAGACAAGCGGCGAGTCCGGCGGCTCCCGCAATCAAGTGAGGATCGCGCTCGTCCGCTACGGCCTCCCCTCGCGGATAGGCCCAAAGGATCGCCACGAGGCCCCGCTGGTGCGCCTCGAATACCAAGCGCGCCGCCTCGCGCAGCATCTCCGGCTCCGCCCGACTGCCCGGGTAGATCGTGTAGCCGACACCGAGAATCGGCAGGGAAGACGCACTCCGGAAGCGGTCGAGCTGCTCGAAAGTGAGCCATTGGCGGCTCTCCGGATCGCTCAACCGGGTGGGGACCAAGTGGGTTTTGCTGTTGAGCTTCACCACGTAGCGAATCCCCGGATAGTCGGCCCCATAGCGAGCGATCAGGCCGAGCTGGGTCGCCAAGACTCCAATTCGAGCCCGAGAGGCGATTCGGAAAAGATGCTCGGGGTCGGCGTCATCCTCCGAGATTCCGGTTCCGAAGAAATCGTCGTTCAGATGCTCGACCTTCTGGTCCGCGGCCATCAGCATGAGACGCCCGGTACCCCGCGTCATCTCCTGGAAGTTCCTCTCATAGAGAGGTCGGAGTGCGACCGGGACGTCGAGCGGGGCTTTTTGCGTAGGGGCTAGCGTCATGAATCTCCTTGAGGTTGCTTCGACCGGAACCGGAAGCGACCGGAGGCGGTCGGGGTTGGCTGAACCAGAACTTAGCGCCTGCCGCTCGGCCCAGCAAGAGCGATGATAGCGGCGATCGCGCCCGGAGGCAGGCCCTGCGTTGCGGCGGGAAGGTGGGCTACCGGGTCACTCCCCGCTCCGTGGTTCGTAGGAAGTCGAGGAGCGCTACGACCTCGGGGGCCGCTTCTCCGCTCGACTCGACCGCCTCGATCCCCTGGCTGAGATTTTTCCCTTCTTCGAAGAGGAGGCGAAAGGCGCGACGCAGGCTCTTCAGCGCCTCTTCGGCAAAGCCCCGCCGCCGGAGGCCGGTCAGGTTGAGGGAGCGCAGGCGCGCCGGATTCCCGTCGACCAAGCAATAGGGAGGCACGTCCTGCACGATCTTCGAGCATCCTCCCAGCATCGCATACGCTCCGAGCCGACAAAATTGGTGTACCGCGGTCAATCCCCCGATCGTGACGCAGTCGTCGACCCGCACGTGCCCCCCCAAGGTGGCGTTGTTGGAAAAGACGCACCGGCTGCCGACGACGCAATCGTGCGCCACGTGCGCATAGGCCAGAAAGAGATTGTCGGAGCCGATGACGGTCCGGCCGCCCTCGCCGGTGGCCCGATTGACGGTGACGAATTCGCGGAATCGATTGCCCGATCCGATAGAGAGGAAGGTCGGTTCCCCTCGATACTTGAGATCCTGACTCTTCTGGCCGATCGAGGAGAAGGGAAAGAATTCGTTGTTGGGCCCCACTTCCGTCTTCCCGACGACGGATGCATGATGGTGGAGGATACAGCCCTCCCCCAGGCGCACCTCCGAGCCGACGAAGGCGTAAGGACCGATCTCGACACCCTCTCCGAGAAGGGCCCCCGGCTCCAAGATCGCCGTGGGATGGACAGAGGTCGCCATCGTCCTGCCGTCAAATCGAATCGACCAGGGCGAAGAGGAGGTCCCCCTCGCAGGAAACGCGGTCGTTGACCAAGCACCTTCCCGAAGCCCGGCCGATCTTGCCTCGAAAGCTGACGAGCTCCGCTTCCACGATGAGAGTGTCTCCGGGCATCACCGGCCGGCGGAACTTCACCTTGTCCGCGCTCATGAAAAATCCGAGCTTCCCCGCGTTGCCCGCCTGCCGGAGCAGAAGGATGCTGGCCAACTGGGCCATCGCCTCGAGCTGGAGAACCCCCGGCATGATCGGATGTCCAGGGAAATGACCTTGAAAATAGGGCTCGTTCATGGTCACCGCCTTTTGCCCCACCGCCTTCGCATTTCCTTCGAAGCGCAGAACCCGGTCGATCATCAGAAAGGGGTAGCGATGGGGAAGAATCTTGAGAACGTCGTGGATGTCCAAGGCGCCTTCCCCGGTGGGGATGTTCTCCAGCGGCATCAGTTGGGAAAGATAATCCCGATGCGCCTTTTGGAGAGCCCGCGCCATCTCTACATTGAGCGTATGGCTCGGCTTCGCCGCGAAGACGTGGGCTTTGAGCCGATGGGGGAAAAGAGCGAGATCCCCGATCATGTCGAAGATCTTGTGCCGGACGAACTCGTCTTCGAATCGGAGGGGTTCTTGGCAGAAGACGGTCTCTCCACGAATGACGATCGCGTTTTCGAGGCTCCCTCCCTTGATCAACCCCTTTTCCAACAAGGGTTGCACCTCCTCGTAAAAGACGAAGGTTCGGGCCGGTGCGATCTCCACGGCAAAGCGCTCGTCATCGTGCTCCCAGTGGAGAAATTGCGTAAACTTCCCGGTGTGCGTGACCTGGGTGCAGGTAAGGGAAAAGGACGAACTCGGCCATGCCACCAAGTAGGCCCCGTCCTTTCCCTGGACACAGAGCGGATCCCGCAGCTCGAAGAACGAGACCGGCCGGTCTTGCTCGACGAGTCCGGCGCGCCGAATCGCCTCGACGTAGATCCTTCCGCTTCCGTCTCCGATCGGCGGCTCGTTGGCGTTGAGCTCGATGAGCGCATTGTCGACGCCGCTTCCCCGCAGGCTCGCCAGGACATGCTCCACCGTATGGATCTTGACATTGCCCTCGCCCAGGGTCGTGGCCCGCTCCGTCTGCCGCACATGATCGATGTGCGCAGCGACGGTCGGCTCATCCGGCAGATCGACCCGCTTGAAGAGATATCCGGTGTCGGGCTCGGCCGGACGTAGGACCAGCGAGACCGGCTGGCCCGTATGCAGCGAGTTGCCTTCGATCCGGACCGACTCCCGCAAAGTGGTTTGCTTAATCACTCTCTTCCTCTCCCCGTGCTTGCTCTACCCTGGACGGGAGCAAACGAAAAGCTTCTTCTCCGCGCGACCCGCCCGATGCCTTCCGATCCGGCGGGTGCAAGAGTCGGCTGGCGAGAAGCGCTCGAAATGGGGTATGCCATAGGGGATCACCGCCATGAAGACAAGCTTTCGTCTGCTCTTCCTCCTGCTTTCGATCGGCCTGGGGCTTCCGATCCTCTCCTGCTCTCGTCCGACCCACATCGCGGAGAGGCCGAGCTTCCCGATTCCCAAGGATGCCGACGTCTCCCAAGCCCAACCCGGGAAGCGGGGCGGCCTATTCGTCGAAGTGAGCCCGGGCGAGCCCAATACCTTCAACTGGCTGGTTGCGGAGGATGCCTCTTCGGCCTCCTTCCTCGGCCTCCTCTTCGACGGCCTTACCTCCTACAACCCGATCCGGGAGGAAGTCGTTCCGGCGCTGGCGAAATCGTGGGAGGTGGGAGCGGACAGCCGCACCTTCACCTTCCACCTTCGCGAAGGGCTTACCTGGAGCGACGGCGCCCCTCTGACCGCCGACGACGTTCTCTTCACCTTTCAATGCGTCTACGATCCGAGATTCCCCAACCGGAACGCCTACGACCTATCGGTCAACGGGAAGCCCTTCCTCGTCGAAAAGCTCGACCGCCAGACGGTGCGGATCCGCACCCCCGAGATCTTCGCTCCCTTTTTGCGCTACTTGTCCGGGGTGACCATCATGCCGAAGCACCTCCTCCAAGGGGCCTACGAGGACGGCACCCTGCTGCGCGCCTGGAGCATCTTCACCGCGCAAAAGACCCCTTCGGCCATTGCGAGCAGCGGAGCTTTCCGGCTCCACAGCTACCGGCCCGGCCAGCTGATCATCTTGGATGCCAACCCTCGCTACTGGCGCATCGACGCGGAGGGGAAGAGGCTTCCCTACATCGATTTTCTGATCGTCAAGTTCGTGAAGGATCAGAATGCCAGCGTGGTCGCCTTCGCTTCCGGACAGACCGATGCGGACACGATTCCTCCCGACGACGTCGCCTGGGTCCGTCGGGGGGAGAAGATCTACCACTACACCGTTCATGACCGGGGCCCCTCGACCGCTTCGACCTTTCTCTGGTTCAACCAGAATCCCGGCCGCGACAAGAGCGGCAAGCCCTTCGTGACTCCCTACAAGCTCCGCTGGTTCCAAGACCGGCGCTTCCGCCAAGCGATCTCTTACGGGATCGATCGGGAAGGGATGGTCCGGGGGATCCTCTTCGGCCGCGGCCAACCCCTCTGGGGACCCGAAAGCCCAGCAAACACCAAGTGGTTCAATCCGCGAATCCGGCAGTATCCCTTCGATCCCCGTCGAGCCGAGGAGCTTCTGACCGAGGCGGGATTCCATCGCCGGGAAGACGGCACGATGGCGGATGCGGAGGGGCATCCGGTCAGCTTCACCCTTTTGACCAACCAGGAAAATCCGCTCCGGACCGCGATGGCCGCGGTCTTCCAACAGAACATGAAGGCCCTGGGCATCGACGCGCGCCTTCAGTTTCTCGATTTCGGCGCGCTCGTGACCAAGATCAGCGATTCCTTCGACTACGAGGCCTGCCTCCTCGGTTTAACGGGAGGAGGCGATCCGGCCGACGGCATGTCCGTCTTCGTGAGCAAGGGACGGCTCCATCAATGGTACCCGAGCGAGCCGCAGCCCGCCACCCCGTGGGAGGCGAGAATCGACTCCCTCATGCTCGCCCAGCTCACGACCCTCGACGAAAAGCTCCGCAAGCGGTATTGGGACGAAGTCCAGCAGATCCTCAGCGAGGAAGTTCCCTACATCTACCTCGTCACCCCCAACATCTACGCAGGGCTACGCAACAAGTGGCGCAATGTCCAAATTCCGAAGATCGGGTCGATCGTCTGGAACATGGAAGAAGTCTGGACGGAGTGAGCGCGGCGGGACGCAGGGGAGGGGAGATGGCCGATCAAGCGGCCGTGGAATCGCCGAGCAGCCGCCGGTACTCCTCCTTCGCCTCCAAAAACCCCTGGTCGGCGGCTTTCCGGTACCATGCGAGCGCCCGCGAGAGATCCCGGTCCACGCCCAGACCCTGCTCGTAGAGCTCTCCAAGCTTCCACTGCGAAAAGGGATCTCCCTGCTCGGCCGCGCGGGCGAACCATCGGGCCGCTTCTTCCGCATCGGCGCTGCCGCCGACGCCGAGCAGGCAGAGGGCGCCCAGATTCCGCTGGGCGACGGCAAGGCCGCTTTCCGCCGCCCCGCGCAGGAGCCGCCGAGCTTCCCCATCGTCCCGAGGAACCCCGTCCCCGGCCTGGTAGAGAATGGCCAAGTTATTCGCAGACGCGGCATGGCCCTGGTCGGCCGCCAGCCGGTACCAATACGCCGCTTCCGCCCGATCGGGAGCCACTCCCTTTCCGAAATCATAAAACTCCCCCAGACGCGATTGGGCCTCGACGAGGCCCTGCTCCGCAGCCCGCCGCCACCAGCG
>NZ_CABFUZ020000027.1 GCF_902143385.2 Methylacidimicrobium cyclopophantes | reverse complement strand
AGAGGGCGGCGGAGCCGCCCGCATGCGCATTCTTCCAAGGCTCGACCGGTGGTCGCAGCGAGCTCCTCTCTCATTGAGAAATCGAGGGCATCCATCAAGTCCGCTGCGGCCGCATCCCGATCGGCCAGTGGCTCGAGTCCGAAACGCCACTCGAGCAGCCGGAGGAAGGAGACGGTTTCGCAGGCCAGAAGCATGAGAGAATGGGGCCAGTAGCAGGAGGAGCGGATCGCTGGGAGCAGAGCGAGGAGGTGGTTCTCCTCTTCCTCGATGGTCGCATAGCCCGAATGCTCGCTGTAACGCCCCAGCGGTTTCACAAGACAGATTGGAGGAAGCCCATCGTTCTGGAGGTCGGCGAGGAAATCGGGTTCGTGCTTGAGAGAAAGGCTCCTCTTTTGGCTTTCGGGGCCGTAGCGGCAAAGTAGGCAGAGGGCTGGCGGGGGAATCGAAAGGTGGGAGCCGGCCGCCCGGCGACCGCGTCCCCCAACCACCGAAATACTAGGTCCAGGAGACGCCTGCTTCGCTCGAGCCGGATCGCTCGATCTCCCGGCGAGGCGAGATAAGGGAGGGGGCTGGGTTCGCATGGGTTGCCGATCGGGAGCCGGTTTTGGCCGATCTCGGCAAAGCTTCAGAAGCTCGCACCGATGCTTCCGTAGAGCGTGAATGGAGCTCCGGGATAGCCGAGCATGTAACCCGCTTGATAGGCGGCGGGGACGTTGGGATTCCCGGCGGTGCCGTAGTAGCCGCCGCTGGTGATGTACTCGTAGCCGTTGTAGTTCAAGTCGGTGATGTTCAGCAGCGTCAGGTTGAAGTTGATCAGCCGTTCCCGCTCGAAGAGGCGCATCGGCACTGAGGCATTGATCGAGGCGTTCAGGGTGTAGTACTGCGGCATTGTCGTATTGCTCGGAGCTCCCGTGTTGTTGTCGAAGACGTACTGCTCCCCATTGAAGAGAAACCAGAGGCTCAAGCGGAGGGAGACCTTCCCGATCTGTTGGATCTGGTAGATGCCTCCGCTGAGCATCACGCTGGGCACATAAGGGACATGCCGACCGTCATAGGAGACCTGTTGCGGCGTGCCGGGACTGACCACGTAACTTTTGTAGGTTGCGTTCTCGACCGCGCCGTTCATAAAGAGGTGGAAGGTGCCGACGGGGTTGTCGTCGAGGAAGAAGTCGGCTCCCTGGTAGATCGAGGTGCCGAGGCCCGTGATCGAATTGCCGACGAAGTTGACCGTGTTGATCGCCTGCTCGGCGAACCGTAGCCAGAAGTAGTTGGCGCCGAAGAGCATGTTGTTAAGGCCCGGCAGCTTTTCGAAATGGGTCTTAAAGCCTGCGATCCCGTATTGCGCCAGGGATAGGCCATAGTAGGAGGCCGGAATCCTCTGAAAGAGTCCTCCCCCACCTCCGACGGTGTCGGTCTCGTAGGTTTCCGAGTAACTCCCGTAGAGAGCGAGCCAGCGGGTGACCTCTAGGTTGAGGAGGATCGACGGCTCGAGGCCGCTGAGGTGGCGTGTAGCGTTGGGAAGCTTCCCTTGATTCCCAGCCAGGTTGTATTGAAAGGCTAGCGGGAACTGCTCCTGGGCGTTCATCGAGTAGGCGGTCGTGAAAACGTCATAGCGGATACTCGGGATGATCTGGAGCGGCTTGACCGGTTGGATTGTGTCCTGGAGGTAGACCGCGATGTCGGTCTGGTCCCAGTAGTTGTTTCGGTAGGTACTGTTCGGGGTTAATTCCCCACCTGGAATATTCGTGCCCGGAAGAAAGTAGTTGGGGTTATAGAAAGCATTGCGACTGTTGTACGTGGAGGCGATGTAGTAGCCTCCGACATCAATGGTGTTATAAGGGAGGATTTTTGTTAATCCGAGCTGATCTCCAAAGTCCGATTCCGACGGATTGTTGTATTCGAACGCATTATTTATGTTTTCGAAGAAATTGTAATAGCGGCTGTGGATTCGCTGAGAAGCATTATAGAAAAGCATGTTATGGAGGGTCGTCGTCTTGTCGTCGTCTAGGTAGATGTTCTGCTTGGCATAGGCGATCTGGGTCGATTGGCTGTCGAGCTTGCGCCAGACGTCGTAGTTCAAGTTGCTGTAAAAACCGCTGGTTGCTTGACTGTACGGAACTCCAGGAATCGGCACTCCGGTGGCGCTCTGCCCGTTGACGGTGACGTAGGGGTTGGCGCCGACCGGGAGGATGGTGGGGCGGTATCCGCCTGCGTCGGCATACCAGGCTCCGAAGCTGATGTCCCCATGGTGGAAGTTCTTGATGGTCTTTCCGTAGATCGCATATTGGTAGCTGGGGCTGCGGAATCCGTCGGGAGACATTCGGAAGTTGTTCCCGTCGCCGACTCCGCCGGCGATCACCGTCGACCAGCCATGGATGTTTCCGGTCCGGTAGTCGGCGGTCATCAGCTTCTGGTTGAAGCTGCCGTAGGTGAAGTTGACGTCGGCGCCGGCATGCTCGGTCGGCTGGATCGGAGTGAATTCGACCTGTCCGCCCACGTTGTCGTACCAGCGGCCGGC
>NZ_CABFUZ020000026.1 GCF_902143385.2 Methylacidimicrobium cyclopophantes | reverse complement strand
GGGGCGGCCGGAGGCGACTCCGTCGCATGGACGGGTCGTCTCCGAGACGCCGCGATGGTTCAGTGCTTGGCGAGCGAGATCGTCACTCCCGCAATCACCAAAAGCCCGATCAGGGCATAAAGCCAAACGAGGGTTCCTTCCTGGACGGGGCCGGTTCGACCGGCGGGACCGAAGGTAGAGCGCCCACGGATCTTCCCCCGCTTCAAAAAGCCGTCGTAGCGACGTTGGAGGAGATAGGTTTCGGTTTGGCGCATCGTGTCGAGGACGACTCCGACGACGATCAGGAGGCTCGTCCCTCCAAAGAATTGTGCGGTGATGGCTGGGATCCCAAGCAGGCTCTGCACGAGCATCGGGAGAACTGCCAAGGCGGAGAGGAATGCCGCGCCCGCCAAGGTCAATCGGGTCATCGAAAAATCGAGGAATTCGGCCGTAGGCTGCCCCGGGCGAATCCCCGGAATGAAGCCACCGTGCTTCTTGAGGTCGTCAGCGATCTGAACCGGGTTGAACTGCGTCGCCACCCAAAAGTAGGAGAAGAAGAAGACCAAGAGTACGGTGATCCCGTAATAGAGGCCGCCGGCGGAAAGAGAGGTAGCAAAGCGTGCCGCTGCGGGCGAGTTGGGGAAGAGGAAGCCGATGATCGTCGAGGGGAAGAGAAGAATTGCCTGAGCGAAGATGAGGGGCATCACTCCCGCATAATTGACTTTGAGCGGCAAAAAGGTGCTCTGTCCTCCATAGACCTTGTTGCCGCGCACCTGCTTCGCATAATGGACGACGATCTTGCGCACCCCTTGCGTCATGGCGACGGTGGCCGCGACGACGCCGAAAAGAAAGACCAGAAGAAGGGCAACGAGCAAGGGGCTGGACGCCGAGATGCTCGAGGGGGAAACGAGCTTCGACCATCCCTGCAAAAGAGCCGCGGGGAGACGGGCCAGGATCCCAATCGTGATGATCAAGGAGACCCCGTTGCCGATTCCCTTGTCGGTGATCTGTTCCCCCAGCCACATGAGGAGCATCGTTCCCGATGTCAAGCTGAGCACGGTCATCAGTCGAAAGGCCCATCCCGGGTCGGGTACCAGCGGCACACCCAAGCGTTCGATCACAGAGGTGATCCCGTGGAGAAGCGGGATGCTTTCCGGATTTTCGAAGCCGACAGCGAGCAAATACCCCTGGAAAAGGCAGAGCAGTCCCGTGAGAACGCGAGCATACTGCGTCAGCTTTTCCCTTCCCCCTTCCTCTCGGGCGAGCTTGCCGAGGCTGGGAACGACGGTCGTCAGCAGTTGAATCATGATGCTCGCACTGATGTAGGGCATGACGCTCAGCGAAAAGAGGGCGCAATTTTCGAGCGCCCCTCCGCTGAACAGATTGAGCATCCCGACCACAGACCCCTGCGACTGCTGATCGATCACCGTCCGAAAGTACTCGCTCAGCACGTTCGGGTTGACGCCGGGACAGGGTACCGCCGAGCCCAGGCGGACGACGACTATCACCGCAAGGGTAAAGAGGATCCTTTGGCGAAGCTCGGGGATCTTGAAGCAATTAACAAAGGCAGAAACCATCGTCTTCTCCTTCGGGGATTGGTCCGAAGCGGAAACTCTTTTTGGGAGGCCCGAGTCGGCGGTTCTTCCGGCCGATAGGCGTCCCCTTCTCCCGCCGATGAGAGAATCTAGGAGACAATTTCGATCTTCCCTCCGGCGGCTTCGACCTTCGCCCGCGCGGCGGAGCTAGCGGCATGGACAACGAACGTGACCGCCCGGCTGATCTCCCCTTCGGCCAACAGCTTGACTCCGTCCCAATGGCCTTTGACGATCCCCGCCGCCCGCATCCCCTGCTCGTCGATGCGGTCGCCGGAAATCTTTTCCACGGCTCGGAGATTGACCGGCGCGTAGACCGTCGCGAAGCTCGCGTTGTTGAATCCTCTGCGGGGAATTCGCCGAATGAGAGGCATCTGCCCCCCTTCGAAGCCGATGCGGATGCTCCCTCCAGAGCGCGCCTTCTGCCCCTTGTTGCCTTTCCCGCTGGTCTTTCCGTGACCAGAGCTCTCTCCGCAACCGAGCCGCTTCTTCCTATGGCGAGCCCCCGGTCGCGGGTGTAAATCGTGCAATCTCATTGAGACTCCTATGCTTGGACTTCGATCGCCTGCCCTTGCGGCTTTTCGCTGCCGCTCCTGTTTTTGTTCTTTCCCCGCAAGTGGAGAACCTCGTCGGGGGACCGGAGCTGCCGGAGAGCGAACAGGGTCGCCTTGGCGACGTTGTATGGGTTGCTCGAACCAAATGATTTTGTCAAAACGTCCTTGATGCCGGCCGCCTCAAGAACGGCGCGAACGGTCAGCCCTGCGATGAGGCCCGTTCCCGGCGAGGCGGGTTTGAGAAGAACTCTCCCCCCGTCGAACTCTCCGATCGATTCGTGGGGAATCGTCTGTCCTCGCAACACGACCGGATCCATCCGCTTCCGCGCGCTTTCGGTCGCCTTCTTGACCGCGTCGGCTACCTCGTTCGCCTTCCCGAAGCCGACGCCGACCTTTCCCTGCCGGTCGCCGACGACCACCAGGGCACCGAAGCTGTATCGCCGGCCGCCTTTGACAACCTTGGCGCATCGGTTGACATAGACGACCCGATCCATCAATTCGCCCGCAACCGCTTCTCGGCGTTGCCCGTCGGATCCTCCGCTCCGGCGCGGCCGGCGCCGCCCTCGCGGGGCGGGTCGCTCCGCGGGAGTCGGGCTTTCTTCCTGGGTGCGAGCCGCCGGAGAAGGGGTTGAAATGGAGGAAGCCGCCGCCGTGGCGG
>NZ_CABFUZ020000025.1 GCF_902143385.2 Methylacidimicrobium cyclopophantes | reverse complement strand
GAGCCGACGGCGGCCGCTGCGCAGCTTGCCGGAGCCCAGAGTCCTTTAGCGAGGAAGACTTTCGAGTCCGCCCGAGCGGATCGCTATCCCCCCGAAACCGACCTCATCCCCTTTTTCAAAGAGATATCCTGTTTGGATCAAGACGACCCCGTCGGCACCGAGCTTTGCCGCTTCCTTGCAGAGCCGTTCGGCCGCCCCCTTGAGACTGTCGGCGCGACCGACCACGATCCCAACCGGCTCGGCACCCGCGGGGAAGGTGCCCAAGAGTCGGACCTTCCGAAACGCGCCCGAGGAGCCCTCGCCGAACGCAAAATGTTGGCCGGAAGAGGCCCAGGTTGGCGGAGCAAAGAGCAAGAGAAAGAAACAGAGAACGATGGGCGCGAGCGCCCCCACGCGGGAAGAAAAGCGTCTATGCATGCAGGAGAGCTTATCAGTTCCGCAAGCCCGACGGAACCCCTCTGGCCGACGCGCTTCGGAAGTGGTAAGGGCGGCTGCGCTACTTCGCAATATCGCCTACCGTAGGCTCTACCAACCGGGCAAAGTCGGCATAGGCGAGGCTCGCCAAGTCCTCGTGGGTGCCGGCTTGAAAGACAAGCTCCGATTGGCTCGCGATTTCGCGGTCGACGTAGACTTTCCGGCCATATAGGTTCCCAAATGGGGGTGCAGTACCCGGACGGCAATCGGGAAGGAGAGGAGCGAACTCCTCTTCCCTGGCGAAGGCGACCTCGGAAACTTCCATCAGCACCTTGAGCTTGTCGAGATCGACAGGGTGCCTGGTGGACAGGACCGCCATCGCCAACCCATCGGGGCTTTTCACCATGACGACCTTGGCCAAGTGCTTCCCCGAAACGTGACTTGCCGCCGCAACCTCCTGCGAGGTAAAGGCCTCGGGATGGTGGCTCACCCGGTAGGGAATCCGATTTTCCTCCAAATATTGCTGCAGCCTTCGAACGATTGCCATGATCCTCCTCTCCTCGATTCGACGGAATGGAGGAGAGCTCTCTTCGAGCAAACTCCCGATACTCTCCGGAATCAAATGGAAAAGTCGGCCTCGCCGGCTGGCCGCTCCCGGAGCAGGAAGCGACAACCGCAGCAAGTCGGTCTTTGGAAGCCCTTGCCCCCGAGGCGATCCAAAGCCAACTTTTGCCTAGCCAAGCCATTGCCACCGCTATGAACCGCCCGCAGAGCCGCGAGACGATCGAGACGCTCGCCTGGGCGCTCGCCTACCTGGCACACGGCTTTTCGGTGATTCCGATCGAGGCCCGCGGCAAGCGGCCGTTGATCCCTTGGCAAGCCTTTCAACAGAAACCTCCGGATCCCGAGATTGTCCGCCGCTGGTTTCGCGGCGCCCCGCAGGCAAACGTCGCCATCGTGACGGGTCAGCTCTCCGGCATCATCGTGCTCGATATCGATCCGTCGCACGGCGGGAGAGAGAGCCTCTCCGTTCTCGAGCAGACCTCCGGGCCGCTTCCCGCAACGGTCGAAGCTCTTACCGGCGGGGAGGCAGCCACTTCTACTTTGTCCATCCCGGGGCTCCCGTAAGGAACCGGGTGGGCTTGCGTCCCGGAATCGATTTGCGAGCCGATGGCGCCTACGTCGTAGCCCCTCCCTCTCTCCACGCGAGCGGGCACCGGTACGCCTGGGCCCAGGGGCGGAGCCCGGAAGAGATCCCCCCCGCCCCCCCGCCTGTTTGGCTCCGCAGGCAAATGGGATGGGAAGCGGTTGGTCACCCTTTGGCCTACTGGAGAAGGCTCGTCCGGGAAGGAGTCCAAGAAGGCGAGAGAAACAACACGATCGCTTCCCTCACCGGCCATCTTCTTTGGCATGGGGTCGACCCGGCGGTGGTGCTCGACCTATTGCTCGCTTGGAACGCGACTCGCTGCCGTCCACCTCTCTCTGAGGACGAGGTGGCACGCGCCGTGGAGAGCATCGTTCGGCTCCACCGGCGGCAAGAGGAACGAGAGGAGAAGCTCTAACCGATTCGCTCAGGCCCGAGGGCTTGGCGGAGGCGACCGAAGGGACTATTCTCTTCCGATGGAATCGGAGCCCAGTCGGATTCGGATCTCTTGGAAAACGGGGAATCTCATCGGGATCCTGCGGCAGACCCCCACCGCCCGGAAGCTGCTGGCGGCGCTCCCCTTCTCTTCCCGTGTCGAAACTTGGGGCGAAGAGGTCTATTTCCCCACTCCGATCGACTCTCCCTTGGAACTCGAAGCCACCGACGTAGTCGAACCCGGCACGATCTGCTACTGGGTCGAGGGCCGATCCCTCGCGCTCCCCTACGGTCCCACTCCCGTCTCGGTCCGAGACGAATGTCGGCTCGTTACCCGCGTCAACCTGGTCGGCAAGCTCTTAGGCGACCCGAAAACCCTTGCCTCGCTCCGGAGCGGCGACCCGGTCCGGATCGAACGGGTCGGGATCTGACGCCGACCTCCGCAACTAGCGGGAAGCTCCACCGCTCCCGCTCGGAGTCACCACCATTCGATCGCCCTTCAAGAGCGCCCACTGACGATCGTATTCCATGGTGTAGGCGACGGTATCGACGAACTCCTCGTCGTAACCAAAACGAAGGAGGAGATAGAGGCCCGTTTCCAACCCCGAAGAGATTCCTCCAGCCGTGATCACTCGCCCCGCATCCACGATGCGGTGGCGATCGATCGAACAGGAGGGGGCGATCTGCGCCAAGCGGTCGATCGGCACTATTTTCTCGGAAGGATCCCCATGCTTCCGGCCTGTGGCCGCAATCCCGTCGAGAAGCCCCGCTTTGCCGTAAATCCACGAGCCGGTGCAGACGCTTACCAGAAGGGTCTCCTGCGGAAGAGATCGGATGAAGGCGAGGAGGCGGCCGTTGTGCATCTCCGCCCGGGTGCCGATCCCGCCGGGTACCAGAAAGGCATCCATATCCGGCCGGTCGTCCAGATCGTAACGCGGAATGACCAGCATGTTGCCGGTGGTTTTCACCGGGGTGAGAGTGTCACCGAGCAGAAACGCATCGAGCTCCGGATCCAGTCGACGAGCGACCGCAAAGACTCCCAAGGGTGCCGTAAAGTCGATCACCTCGACGCCGTCAAAGACGTAGATCCCCAACCGTCTCATCCTCTCCTCCTCGACCGAGAATGGCAAAGAGGCGCCTCGCCGGTCGAGCCGTTTCGACGCCTCCTCCGCCATCTGGGATCGCCCCGGGAAAGAATGGCTGCTATGCTCACGGGGGAGTGGCGACGGCCGAACTCACTCTCTCCCTTCTCGGCCCGCCCGCGCAGCTTTTGGAGGTCGGGAGTAATCCCGCGATGGGCGTTCTGCGCGGGCCATCGGTCGGGAACAAGGAGCAAACCGAACATGGGCGGCAAAGCGGGGGAGGGGCCCATTGGAAAGAAGCCATGCGGCGCGACCGGATCATGCAAACGGAGATCGAGATCGAAGCCTCCGCGGAGACGATCTGGAAGGTGCTGCTCGACTTCCCCTCCTATCCCCGTTGGAATCCTTTCCTCCGCTCCATTTCTGGAGAGGCTCGGCCGAAGGCGCGGCTCACCCTTCGCGTCTGCGCTCCGCAAGCCCCACCGGTCGGCATGACCGCCGAGATCCTCCAGATCGAGCCTTTCCGAGAGCTCCTCTGGGTTTGCCATCTGCTTTTGCCGGGCCTGCTCGACGGGGAGCATCGCTTCCTTCTCGAGATGGAGGGTCCGAAGCGCGTTCTGCTCCGTCACGAGGAAACTTTTCATGGGCTGCTCCTGCCGCTGCTTTGGCCCTTTCTAGAGCCTAGGACCCGACGGGGCTTCGAAGCCATGAACCTCGCCCTCAAGAGGCGGGCGGAAGCGGACCGGGCCTGATTCTTTCCATCGGCCGGCAAGGCCAACCAACACCATCGACCTCGGGCCGGGCATCCTGTACACCCGAGTACCATGGAGGTAGACGTTCTCTGCATCGGCCACGGCTGCTACGATCTCGCCTTCTCGGTCTCTCACCATCCGGAGAAGGACGAAAAGCTCCTCTCCGACCAGCTCATCCTAGCGGGCGGGGGACCGGCGGCCAACGC
>NZ_CABFUZ020000024.1 GCF_902143385.2 Methylacidimicrobium cyclopophantes | reverse complement strand
GCGAAGCGGCGGCTTCATATCTACGGGCTCCTTCGTCTAGAAGGTTTTCGGCGGGCGGAGGGCTAGCTCTTTCCTCATCTAGAATTTTCTTGACCTCTGCATACGCACTCCGGAGGCTTTCCGGTTCCAGGTGTCGCCGAAGCACCCTGCCGAAATCTGCTTCTCGGTTTTCCAAGCAAATTTCCATAAGGCGATCCCAGTCTTGGTGGTTCTGGGGCTCAGTGGTGCCAACCTTCCCATTAACCAGAGTCCGAACATAGACTGCCTTTTGTCGGACTAGGAGTTTGCCGTCACTGCCTGACATGGGTTTCCTCGCAACGACTGGCGTACGAATTCCCCCTGGAACGTAGATCACCGGATACTGTTGGCCTTGAAGGGCTGGGAATTCCACCGTAATTTCGAAGAGGGGGTCAGCGTATTGTGAAACTAGCTCTTGCAGTTTGTCCGGGTGGTAAACATTTTGAACACTTTCCTCCCATGGATAAGCAACGGGAGTCGCATCGTTGTTAAACCCGATGATTAAAAGCCCTCCGTCTGCATTGCGAAGCGCAAGGCACGTTTTTACAACTTTAGCCTTCCGCTCGTTTTCTTTCAGAGAAATCCCTTCTTTGTACTCAATGTTAAAGTTTTCGTGGGGCGGGTTCTGTAAAAGCTCCACTAAGTTGTCGGGTTTCCGGAAGGTCATCGTACCGCAGAACGGCTAGCACATTAGTATCAGTTTGGGCCTGTCAAAGAGTGCTGTCAACCTAGAAAACCCACGTTTTTGGCAGAAACGCCTGACTTTGAGGCTGCTCTGAAAAAGGAGGGTGATCTTTCTTCGGAAATGC
>NZ_CABFUZ020000023.1 GCF_902143385.2 Methylacidimicrobium cyclopophantes | reverse complement strand
CGGCGGCTTTTGTCCGAAAGAAGCCAGCGGCTCTGCTAGATGGCGTAGCCTTCTTCGCCGTGCTGCGTCGTGTCGAGCCCCTGAGTTTCCACCTCCGCCGGCACTCGCAAGTTGACGAAGAGCCTCACGACCAAACCGAGGATCAACGTCATGCTCACGGCCAGCCCGATCGTAATCGCAATGGCCTCGAGCTGCGCCCAGTAGAGGGTGTGGTGGCTCACATGGGCGGCCAGACCGTTCTTTCCCGCCACCGCTTCGTTGCTCAGATTCCCATTGACCTTCGCTGTGGCAAAGACGCCCGTCAAGAAGGCTCCCAACGTCCCTCCCACTCCATGCACTCCGAAAGCGTCGAGAGCGTCATCGTAACCCAAAGCCTTCTTGAGCTTCACGCACGCCCAGTAGGGGACCGCGCCGGCCAAGAGTCCGATGACGACGGCTCCGGTCGTATCGACGAATCCGCAAGCGGGCGTAATGCAGACGAGCCCCGCAACGGCTCCCGTACTGAATCCCAAAACACTCGGCTTGCCCTTGAGGGCATATTCGAGCATCGCCCATGTAAACGACGCCACCGCTGTGGCGATCGTCGTGGTGGTGAATGCATTCGCGGCGATTCCGTCCGCCGCTCCGGCGCTTCCGGCATTGAAGCCGTACCAACCCACCCAGAGCATGGAGGCTCCCACCATGCAGAGAACCATGCTGTGCGGCAGGATCGGCTCTTTAGGATACCCCAGCCTTCGGCCCAGCAAGAGACAGAGGATCAAGCCCGACCAGCCGGAGGACATGTGCACTACGGTCCCCCCGGCGAAATCGATCGCTGGAATCTTGGCTCCCGCATTGAAGACCCCATTCATGAGTCCGGTGGCTCCCCAAACCATGTGAGCAAGCGGAAAGTAGACGACAAGCATCCAGAGCCCGATGAAGAGAAGGAGAGCGCCGTAATTCATCCTTTCCGCGATCGCACCGAGGATCAAAGCGGGGGTGATGATGGCAAACATGAGCTGGAACATGCAGTAGACGCTCTGTGAAACCCAAAATGCATAGGCCGTGTTCGGCGCTGCGTCTACTCCCTTCAGGAAAAAGAACTCGGTCCCGCCCAGGAATGGACCGAGCGCGCTTTGCCCGAAACCGGTGCCGAAGACGAGACTGTAACCCACGGACCACCAGAGTATCGTAACGAGCCCGGCGATACCGAGGCACTGCGCCAGGACCGATAGGACGTTGCGAGATCGGACGAGGCCGCCGTAAAAGAGAGCGAGGCCCGGGAGGGTCATGAAGAGAACCAACGCGGCGGATGTCATCAGCCAGGCGTTGTGACCCGGCCCCGGTACCCCGCTCACTTTGCTGCCGGAAGGATCGCCGTTGAGGATGTAGGCCTCGAGGCCAAGAAGCCGTTTTTCCAAGCTCGGTTCTTCCGCCGCGAAAAAGGAGGCCCCCTGCCAGGAAGTCAGGACGAGAGATTCCATGCCGGCCGCCGCCGGCATCGCTCCTGCTTCGGGTTGCACGAACGAGGCACCCGCGAGCAAGACCGCGAGGGCGAAGAGAAAACGTTTCCATCGAGTGACAACCATTCTAGATCTCCTTTGTTTCATTGTTGGAGCTATGCTTTCGAGACGAGGGCGAATTTCTCTCTTCGACTTCCCCAACCTCTTCCGGCACAACCTCAGGGGCGCACGCAAACCGGAGGTGGAACGGAAGGGAGGCAATTTCTCGCTCGACGAAACAACCGCTCCGAACGCGACGGCAACCGACTCTTCCTCTCGTTCCGCCAGCCGGCAAACGCCGCAGCGGCTGTCGGCGGCTCTGGCGATGAAAGCATTGGATCCTCCTCCTCTCGAAACCCCCATCGCCTCCCTCCTGCGGCTCCATTGAAAGCAAACACCGTGCCAGGTTGAACCGATTTTTCGCTCGCGCATCGCCGCGCCGACCGAAGGAAAAGAAGGTTTTCTGCCCCGGCTTCCTTTAAAAAGCACTTGCCAAGCGATGGCGGTGCGCCGTTAGAGTAGCTCCGCTTGGCCCTTCGCAGAAGGGCTCACGAGGAACGAAAGGGAGATTCCAACTTCATGCCACGCTATCTTATCGAACGAGAAATTCCCGGAGCCGGAAAACTATCCCCTCACGAGCTTGCCGCAATTTCGGCAAAGTCTTGCTCGGTGCTGGACCAGATGGGACCGCAAATTCAGTGGCTGCACAGCTATGTAACTGACGACAAGATCTACTGCGTCTACATTGCTCCCAATGAGCAGGCGATCCGCGATCACGCGCAGAAAGGCGGCTTTCCTGCCAATCGCATTTCCGAAATCCGCGATTTGATCAGCCCCTATTCCGCCCGCTCTGCTTAGTCGTCTTCGGTCGCGCGGAGGTATGATGCACCTTGGCTTTCTTTGAGCCATGAGCGACTCGCTGTGCAGGCGATGCTTTGCTCACGGCGACCGGCTGGACTCGGACCTTGCCCGCCGGAGGCGG
>NZ_CABFUZ020000022.1 GCF_902143385.2 Methylacidimicrobium cyclopophantes | reverse complement strand
AAAGCCGATCGGCTACTCCCCCTAGAAGGGAGATATTGCCGAATTTGAGCAGGGCTTGAGCGGCCAACAGCGCCAGCATCGCCAAGAAGAGCGGCTGCGGATTGCCGGCGGGATGCTCTTGAAGAAAGGCCTCGGCGAGTTTGCCGCCGAGCCAGGGCACGGCCAACGCCAACGCGCTCTCGCAGACCATCAGCCCCGCCCCGATGGCCAGGCTCCCCCGATAGGGAGAGGCGAAGGCAAGCAAGATCCGGATCTCTTTCATGGGACACGGTCCGTCGAGATCAGGGAGTCCTCACCCGGAGCTTTTTCCTGAGCCCCGTTCCGGCCCGACGCAGGTAGAGCCAAGGCAGCCAAGCCCTCTTACGGCCAGCGTATTTGGACCGCATGTAGCTTTCCGGAGGAAAGAAGAGCTCACCCAGGAAGCGGAGCTTGTTGGGGATCCCGGGGATGGCCCGGAAATCGGCGCAAAACCGGTAGAGGGAAGATGCCTCCAGATAGCGATCGGCGGATTTCTGCGATCCCTGCCGGGCAAGCACCCGATACGCCTCCTCGGGCACAACGGCATGAAAGAGAGAGATGGCCCGTTCGATCGACCGCTGGCAGGTCCTTCGCAATCCCTTGCGTTCGGCAAGCTCCACAAACTCCCAGTACTGGTGGAGAGACAAGTTCCCCAAGAGGCAATCAATGTCGTAAAGCCAGATCAGACGGTCGCCACCATAATACGACACATCGTCGACATAATAGGGGGCTTGCTTGTGAACGGCCTGGTGCATGCAGGCGAGCAGGAGCGCGTAGACCCGGGAAACGGCGACGGCGTCGGCATTCAAGGCTGACAGCCCTTGAGCCGCGGCACACACCTCTTCATGCGGAAAGAGCTGCGCTAGGAGCTCCGAATTATTGATCCGCCAGTGCAAATCCAAGAGATGCTCTTGATGGGAAACGGGGGCCATCCAACCAAATTCCGCCTCGTAGGTGATGAAATCCCCGCTCACATTGGGTCTGCGCGCGAAGCCCAAGGACTCGAGCACCCGAATTACCGGATCGCGCTTGCGGGGAGGGACGAGCAGGTCGGTATCGGCTCGGGTACGCAGGAAAGGTGCGGGATAGAGGTCGTAGGCCAACGCCGTCCCTTTGAAAAAGATGGGCTGCACGCCGAGCTCCGAGAACGCGGCCACCACCCGCTTGAGAAGCTTCCGGTGGCGCAGCTCCCACATGGCTTTCGCGATGGCCTGCTCGTGGCAAGCGTCCAACACCCTTTTCGGCCAGCCGAGCTCGGCGGCCTTCCCCATCCGGTTCTGCCAGAGGTGGTAGACGAGAGCCTGAACGCCATGGTAGGCGCTCCTCTCGAGAAACCGGGCCGTGAAGCTCTCGTCGCCTTCCCATGGCCACGCGGGGGTCTCTTCGCGCAGAAGGGCGCAGATGAGCGCATCTACAGCCTTCCCCTTTGCCTCTGCGGCATCGGCTCGTCGATTCCGACAGCCCTTCCTCCCGCTCGGTTCCGGCGTTCCGCATCCCGCACCGGATTCCATCATTAAGTCCCTGTGCCCACATCTCTTGCTCGGACGCGCCGCGCCACGGGTGAGAACTCTCCGCCCGCCGGGTCGTGAGCCGTTAGAGATCTTCGCCGTGTCCTGAAGTTCCATACTCCCGCCGGCTCCCCACGGCAACCCAGAAGCCCGCAATCTTACTCTGGAGTCGAAGGATCTTCGGTATTATCCGATCGCCTCCTGCCGTTTGACGGCGCGGCGGAATCGGTGGGATGAGAGCAAGGCCACTCTTTGCCGATTCCTAGGGAACTGCCTGGCACCCCTCCCGCGAAACGGGGAGCTCCTCGCCCGTAAGGTCCCACTCGCACCAGCCCGCTCGGCATCCACCTCGAAGCCGCGCGCTTCCCATCGACACGCGGCTCTCGAACGCCGCGGTCGTTCGCCGAGAGAAGACGAAACCAGAAGAAGTCCGATTCGTCTTCCGTTGGGGTAGCCCGAGGAGACGATCCCCCTTCCATTGGCTCTTTCTCCCCAAATTCCCGGCGGAGATCCTCCCCTCCCGATCGAGAATCGACTTGTGGAAACCCGTTGCTCGCAAAGCGCCGCGAGAGCCGTTAGCCTCGATCGAGGAATCAGGCTGACGCTCAGCAAAGAGCCGGTTGCCGACGATCGCGCCTCCGTCCCGCTGCCCGCCAGCCTGGAGTTCCTCTATCCGCTGGTCCCCATCTCGGCCGGTACGTGCTCAGCCGGCTCGGGCCTCTGCTCGGCCCCGGCGGCCTCCTGGCCGCTTGCCCTGCTCGCTTCCGGCGGAGCTCCTCCAGCCACGAAGGATGGAGCCGGGAAGTTGCCGCAGCAGCGGGCAAATGAGCCGCGGTGCGGCCGGATCACTCGGGAACCCGGCTGGAGAACATCCTCAAAGAGAAGCCGACGGGCGGGAGCTGCGATGGGGCTCCTTTGGAAGTCAGAGAGGCACCAGAGGGCAAGGTGCAAGCTCGCCTCGTTTTTCTCTCCGACCAAAGGCTTAGACCCCCATGAGCAGTCGACGGGCCAGCGGTTCGCCCCCGATCAGCTCCGCCAGGTGGCGGAGCTGGCGG
>NZ_CABFUZ020000021.1 GCF_902143385.2 Methylacidimicrobium cyclopophantes | reverse complement strand
GACCGCTTCCGGAAGCGGCCGCCTTTTTGTGCTTCTTCGACTCGACCTTGCGGGCGTTCTTTTCCGAACTCCTCTTTGCCAGCTCTTCCTTCGTGTAGGCATGGCCGGCGGCACCCACCGTTACCCTCGGCCCATTGGTCGACTCAAGGATCCGCGCCCCGCTCGGCGTCGCCGAGAGTCCTCCTAGACAGAGCATCCCCGCAATGAGAAGAAACCGATGGTGCAACTTCTTTCCCCCAAACTTCATACCGATACCTCTCCTCTCTTTATCTTAACGTTAATGTACAAGTGTCCCCCTCCGGGGAACTGGTCAAGTTTTTCTTGAGAAAGCCCGCCGCGTGCCAACTTGGGAGAAAAGCTTCCCGAGCACCGTTTTCTACGAGCAAGACGACTGGGACGGGAGCCCGCCCGATCAGCAGAGGCGAGCGGAGAAACCGCAGAGCGAGATTGGCCGCATTCTTAGCCGAACTTGAAGAGGACGCCAAATCCGCCCCGGGGGTATTCCCAATCCACGTTCCGAAATTCGCTGCAAATGATCCGGCAGGTTCCGCATTCCAAGCAGCCGTCGGTAAGGAGGGTGACTTCGCCTTCGGAGCCGAGAGTGTAGCAACCCGCCGGACAGCAGGCTGCGCAAGACTTTTCCCCGCAACGACTCCGACATACCTCCGGATTGCGAATGCGGATATGGGGACGTCCCGCATCGAGACGATACCGGTTCTGATAGAGTTTTTCTTCCACCTCGTTCATCGGAATGCCCTCCATAGCTTCACCGCGTCCGAAAGGAGCCCACGGTAGGATCGCCGCTTGCGGAAGCTTCGGGCGATCTCTCTCTCTTTCGCCCTCTTGTCGACGCCATCGACGCGAAGAAGAGTCTCGGCCGCGCGATTGACCAGCTCGGGATAGGTCGTCAGGAAGTGGCGGTTGTTCTCCAACACCTCGTGGACATGTCGGTACTTCCGGAGATCTTTCATCACGAAGCTCGACTCGAGGCGCCGCCGATAGAGACGCAAGTTGGATTCGGTCAACGGCGCGCCAGCCTCTTTGAGCTCGAGGACGGTCTCTGCGGCGATTCTTCCCGTCTCCATTGCTAAGTTGGATCCCTCGCGATGGACCGAGTTCACGAACATGCCGGCATCCCCTACGATGAGCCAGCCGTCCCCGGAGAGCTTCGGGATCGATCGGTAACCCCCTTCCGGAATGAGATGCGCGGTATATTCCTTCATCTCCCCGTCGCGCAGAAGCGGACGGAGTGCCGGGTGTTCCTTCAGCCGCTCGAGCAGCACGTAGGGAGGGATCTTCTCTCGCCGAAAATCGGAAAGAAGACAGCCGATCCCTACCGCAAGCGACTCCTTATTGGTATAGAGGAACGCCGTTCCAACCATTCCTCGCGTGATCTTCCCCACCATCTCGATCGCCACCCCCTCCTCCCCTTGGATCCCGAAACGGTCCTCCAACGTCTCCTGAGGGTAAAAGAGAACCTCCTTGACCGCGAGCGCCACTTCTCCCGCACCGAGCTCGGGTCGAATTCCGGCTTTGCGGGCGAGGACCGAGTTGACCCCGTCCGCTAGGATCACGACATCGGCATAGACCTCGCCGTCCTCTCGATCGGTCCGGACCCCGACGACCCGCTTCCCTTCCCGGAGCAGATCGAGAACGGTCGTTTCGCAAATCAAAAGAACTCCGGCTTCCTCTGCTTTCTTGGCGAACCACTTGTCGAACTGCGCCCGAAGAATTGTGTAGCGGTCCGGCTCGGCCTCGCTCGCCGCGGGAGAGCGAAAGGTGCTCCCAAGATAAGAACGATCGTCGAGGATCCAGAGCCGCTGCTCTATCAGATGGCGCTCGAGCGGGGCTTCATCGCGAAAATTCGGAATCAGCTTTTGGAGCGAATCGGCGTAGAGGATCGCTCCCTGCACGTTCTTCGATCCAGGGTACTCTCCCCGCTCGATTTGGAGCACTTTCCGCCCTCCCCGTGCCAGGGTGAGAGCGGCGGCGCTCCCAGCGGGTCCCGCGCCGACTACGATCGCATCGAATCGTTCTTTCATGGAGAAGCACAGAGACCGGAAGGAGTGGCTTTTTCCGGCAGAATCCGCCCGCGCACCGCGCGCGTCAGAAGAGGGAGCAGAGCGACCGCGTCTCCGACAATTCCGTAGTGAGCCACTTCGAAAATCGGGGCGTTGGGATCGGTATTGATCGCGACGATCAGGTCCGAGCTTTCCATGCCGACCCGATGCTGAATCGCACCGGAAATGCCCGCCGCGATGTAGAGCTTGGGCCTCACGGTCTTTCCCGTCTGCCCGATCTGCCGCTGGGGATCGATCCATCCTGCTTGCACGGCCGCCCGGGTGGCTCCCACCTCTCCTCCCAAGGCGAGAGCGAGATCCTCCAGCAGAGCGAAGTTGGCCGCTTTTTGCAGCCCCTTGCCTCCAGCCACGATCACCTCGGAGAGGGCTAGGTCGACCTGGTCGCCGACATGAGGAAGAAATTGGGCAATCTTGGTCACGATTTCCTCCTCGTGTAGCTCGATTTCTTCCTTCCGAATCTGCCCGCTCCGGTCCCTGACCTTAGCCGGCGACGGAAGAACCCGAGGCCGTACGGTCGCCATCTGCGGCCGATAGTTGAGGGTCAGAATCGTGCAGAGAAGATTTCCTCCGAATGTCGGCCGTGTCGCCGCCAGCGCCCGGCTTTCCCGATCGATCGCAAGCTCCGTGCAGTCGGCCGTCAAACCGGTTTCGAGCGTCGTCGCCACGCTGCTCGCCAGATCCCGCCCGAGGGAGGTCGCTCCGAGCAGAAGAATTTCCGGCTTATGCCTTTTCACGAGCTCGCAAAGCAGCTTGGAATATGGCTCGTTCCGATATCCGGCTAGGACGGGATGGCCGACTTGATAGACTACATCGGCCCCGTAAGCGATCGCCTCTCGGGAATCGACGTCGAGCGCTTCCTCCGGGACCCCTGCCACAACCGCTCCCACTTCCGAGCCGAGTTGATCCGCCAGGCGCCGCGCCGCTCCCAGAAGCTCCCAGGAAACCGGATGGACACCGGAGAGATCCCGCTCGACGAAGACCCAGACCCCGCGATATTCCGCCAGTCGCGGATCGAAAGTAGGCTTCCGCCGCGCGGCTCCCTTCTTTTCCGCAGGCTTCCCCTCGGCTTCGCTCATTCGGAACGTGCCTCCTCCCCATCCTTCCGCGCGTCGGCAGAGGCCATCGCCGCCCACTCCGGTTGGCGAGCCAACACCTTCTCCCAGAGAAGAGCCACCGCCGTTTCCGGGTGGTCGGGCTCCCACTCGATGCACTCCGCCCGTTCCGACCGTCTCGAAGGCGCGAATACCTTTCCGACCACGGTCGGCGACCCTTTCAGCCCGATCTTGGTCAGATCCTCGATACCCGCCGCTTTTCTGTCCCAGACCCGGATCGGCTGGCGCGCCGCTCGGATCATCTCGGGCAGCGAAGCGAAGCGCCCTTGGCTCGTCCCTTCCAAGACCGTGATCAAACAGGGCAGCCGACTGGTCAGAACCTGCACCCCTCGCTCCGTCCATCGGTGAGCGACGATGGTCCCGCTATCCATGTCCAAAATCGGGATCCGGCAGACGTAACTCAGGAGATGCATCCCGAGCCTCTTGGCAACTCCTGGCCCCACTTGGCCGGTGTCGCCGTCGATGGTCTGCTTTCCGGTGAAGACCAGATCGATCGGCTTCTCCTCGGACAGCCGCCGAATGGCGTTGGCCAGAGCAAAGGAGGTCGCCAGCGTATCAGAACCGGCGAACGCTCGATCCGAAACCAATACGGCGTCGTCGACACCCAGCGAAAGAGCCTTGCGGAGTGCCGCTTCCGCTTGCGGCGGGCCCATACAAAGAGCAACGATGCGTCCTCCCAGCCTGTCTTTGATCCGGAGCGCCTCTTCCAAGGCGAAGAGATCATACGGATTGAGCACTGCGGGCACTCCCTGCCGCATGATCGTCCCGGTCACCGGATGGACCCGAATCTGCGCGCTATCAGGCACCTGCTTGACGCAGACGACGATGTTCGGCCCTCTCATGACCTTGCACCTCCGGAACGGAGATCGCTCCCCGGGGCGGCGGGAGCCCGGCTTCCGGTACACCCTCCCCGAAGCGAAGAGCGCAGATCCTCGACGGCAACGGTCGCCGCCGCGGGTTTCCTTTCCAAAGCCGGCCTCCGAAAAACGGCGAACACCTTTTCTTGCAAGGGAGTCGAGCTCACAAAATCCTGATAGGCCTGCTCGAGAAGGCCTCGGTAGAAGAAGCGGAGCTCGCTTTCAGATCGCGCCTCGGGTGCGCTGGCCGTCAGTAGGTACTTCTGAAACCGCTTGAGGATGTGGAGCCGGTTCACCCGGACGATCTCAGGCTCGTAGGAAACCTCGAGGTAGTCGAGAAATTCCTCGGCGGAAGAAAGGCGACTGAGCGCGGAAAGCACGGGGTCGATCATTCCAATCCTCTCTCCACCTGTGCAGCAAGAGTTGTGCCAACTTTACGCAACCGATGCCCTTTTTCGATCCGAGCTCGCCCGGAGAAGCCGCTCCAGCGCGGCTGAAAAAAACGGAAGAGAAGAGAGCCAAAGAAAGGTGGCTGCGGTAGTGGGCTCTTCGGCGTCCCTTTTCGATCAAATGCTCCCTTTCTCGTCGACTTTCCGACAAACTGACATACCCGCTTCGGAAAGACCGGTGAGCGCTTCGCACAACTCGGGAAGAGAGAATGGGATCCGCTCGATGCAAAGCTCCCGGAGGAAGCGCTCCTCGTTACGGGAGAGCTCCTCCGGCAGGATCGCCCAGTGGCGATCCGAGGATCGCTTCAAGATCTGCCGTGCATAGGTACGCTCCGTCTGGCTCGAAAAGCGACATCCGAGAAAGAGGAAGTGGCTCTCCCGCCGCCGCTCCTGCACCACCGGCGGAATCGGCGTCTGGATGTCGATTTCCGTAAGCACTTCGACATAGTCGGAGTCCGAAATGAGGAAATTTCCTGCAGGGGTCGCCGATCCCAACGGCTTGTAGAGAACGGTCTTCCATCCCGCGGCCGCCTCCGGAGGAACCTCCGCCCCATCCGGATCGAAGGCTCGCGTCCAACTTCCCGGAGCATCCGCTTGGCTCACTCCTTGGATCTCCCCCCAGTCCGAACGGGAGCGGAGCAACGCTCGAAGGCCTCCGTCGTACCAGACATCCACGATCAGCGGCAGATGGGGATGGCTCACCAACCACTCGTGGAGAGCGAGTCTGGGAATCTCCACCGAGAAAGTGTCGAGGAGGAGCTTCCGCAAGGTTTTTCGGTGCCGATGGCTCTCGATATATTGGGCGGCGGCGGAGAGATTCTTGCGCACTCGGCTCGGGACCGCCACTCGACGGGCAAGGCTTTCCGAAAGGCTTTCGGCGTCGATCGGAAAGGGAGCCGAGACCCCCTCCTCCTCTCGCCAGATACCCGGACCCAAGTAGGGAACGAGCTTCCCCGCCTTCCAATACCGGCCCATCTCGGCAAGCAGATCGCTCATCCTTCCGCTCCTTTCTCCGTCCGCTCGGCTGAAATCCGCTCTTCCCCCTGCGCCAGCAGCTCTTCCAGTTCCGTCCGAGGGAGTCGAAAGATCCCACGCCCCCCGGCAAACACCTGGAACCGATCCCCCGCTTGCTTCCAAAGCCGGCCGAACCATGCCTGAGCGGACAGCCCGGCGGGCCTCTGCCCGATCTCCTGTACCGCACCGTCATTGGCGAAGCGGACATGGATTACGATCTCTTCTTCCTTCATGCACCCTCCTTTCGCTTCGGATTTTCCATCTACAAATAGATCGCCGCGCCCGCTCCCACGTTGACCGAAGCGTCCTTGAGGGTCTTCACGATGAAGGCGACCTGCTCTTCCGTCAGATGAGCGTGAAATGGAAGAACGATCGAGCGGTCGGCGACCTTCTCCGTCACCGGAAGACGACCCTTCCGCCAGCCACGCTCCACGAAGTACCCCTGCAGATGCAGGGGTT
>NZ_CABFUZ020000020.1 GCF_902143385.2 Methylacidimicrobium cyclopophantes | reverse complement strand
GGGCGGAGTAGGCGGAGGCGGCGGCAAAGTCCCGGCTTTCCCAACCGGGGCTCCCTTTCGCCGACGAAAACCCAAGTACGAACGCCGCGCAAAAGAGCAGCAACCCCACCGGCCGAAACGACCGGAGGGGAGGATCGGCTGCTCTCCCCCGAAGTGGCCCCATGCCTTTCAAAAGAGCTCCGATTGGCTGCCCCGATGGCCCGGCCGCAGGCCCAGCTTTTGATAGGCCCTTTCGGTCGCGATACGCCCCTGAGGAGTGCGTTGGAGGAACCCTTCGAGAATCAAATACGGCTCGTGGACCTCCTCGATCGTGCCCGCATCCTCTCCGACCGCGACCGCAAGAGTGCTCAACCCGACGGGCCCCCCTTCGAACTTGTAGATGATGGTTTCCAAGAGCTTCTTGTCCATCTCGTCCAACCCGTCCGCGTCGATGTCGAGCATCTCCAAGGCACGGTGCACCACCGCTTCCGAAATCTCCTCCCCGCCCGCGCGCACGACCGCGTAATCCCGGACCCAGCGAATCAAGTTGTTCGCCAATCGGGGGGTGCCGCGGGAACGCCGAGCGATTTCCCAAGCGCCCGATTCCGCCGTTTCCACCCCCAAGATCCGAGCGGAGCGTCGAACCACCTCCACCAGCTCCTCCGCCCCGTAATACTCCACTCGGTTGACGAGTCCGAAGCGACCGCGCAAGGGAGCTGTCAGCATCCCGGCCCGGGTGGTCGCCCCGAAGAGGCTGAAACGCGGCAGGCTCAGGCAAACGCTTCGAGCGGCAGGACCTTGGTCGATCACGATATCGATCCGAAAATCTTCCATCGCCGGGTAGAGATATTCCTCCACCGTTCGGCTGAGACGGTGAATCTCGTCGACAAAGAGAATATCTCCCGCCTCCAGGCCGCTCAGCAGTCCGGCGAGATCGGCCGCTCTCTCGAGCGCCGGGCCCGAGGTCAGCCGGAGATTGGCTCCGATTTCCTTCGCCAAGATATGGGCCAGAGTCGTCTTCCCCAATCCCGGCGGGCCGCTGAAGAGGAGGTGCGGCAGGGGCTCTCTTCGCCGACGTGCGGCTTCCACCAAGACCGCTAACCGCTCCTTGATTCGCGATTGGCCGACAAACGCATCGAGCGAGGAGGGGCGGAGCGCTTCCTCCAAGCTCTCGTCCCGCTGCACGCGAAGATCGGCCGGGTTCCCCTTCATCGGCTCGCCGTTCCCTTTCCTCCCGATCCGCGAAGCGCTTCTCGAATCAATTCTTCCACACCGGCTTTCGGCAACCGCTCACGAGCCGAGCGGATGGCCTTTTCCGCTTCCGCTTCCCGATACCCCAAGGCGAGCAGGGCCAGCCGGGCATCCTTGCCGACCGGATCGTCTCCCGGCGGCTCTCCTGCCGCGCCGAGCGGGCCTTCGACCTCGGGAAAGCGATCCCGCAGCTCCACAATCAACCTCTCCGCCGTCTTCTTTCCCACCCCTTTGATTCGAGAAAGCCATGCCTGGTCGCCCCGCCTGACCGCGCTCCGCAACTCCTCCGGGGAAGCCGCGCCGAGAACGGAAAGAGCCGTTCTCGGTCCAATGCCGGGAACGTGATCGACGAGCAAGCTGAACAAGGTCCGCTCTTCCTCCTCGGCAAATCCGTAGAGCTCGATTCCTTTCTCGTGTGCCTGGAGGCGGGTATAGAGCTGCACCTCGGCCGGAGGGGAGGGAAGCCGCTGATAAGAGCTCAAGGGGACGAAGAGCTCGAATCCCAGCCCCTGAACTTCGAGACAGACCTGGGTGGGAGAAGAACGAACGAGCCGGCCGCGCAAATACCCGATCACGACGATCTCCGCAAGGCGAGGGAACGTCTCCGAGCGGCGGCGTGCGCAAGAGCCACGGCCACCGCATCGGCGGCATCGAAGGGGAGGTTCTCTCGCAGCCCGAGAAGGCTGCGGACCATAAAGGCCACCTGCGCCTTTCGGCTGCTGCCCGATCCGGTAGCGGCCGTTTTCGCCCGGCGTGGAGGATATTCGAAAACGGGGATATCGACATTTCCGGCGGCCAAAAGCGTAACCCCCCGGGCTGCTCCGAGCTGGATCGCAGTCCGATGATTCTGCACGTAAATCACCGACTCGATCGCAATTTCCTCGGCCTTTTGCTCCACGAGAACTTGGCTGATCCCCCGATAAATCTCCCGGAGGCAGTCGAGTTCGGACTTCTTGGGGCCGACGGCGATGACCCCGCAATCGAGCAACCGCTCGCTTCCGGGCAGCAGCTCGAGAACGCCGTAGCCCGTTCGTCGCAGGGAAGGATCAACTCCCATTATCCGCACGTGACCCCCTATTGAAAGCGACCCTCTGCGAAGGGTCAAGGAATCCTTCGGTGGCGTTCCCGCCCTCATCCGACCCCTCCGGGAACGATGCGCCCGGCGGCGAAGAGCCTCTGGGTTCGCGCCAGGAGAGGAAGGGAAAGGAGCTGGAATCCGCAGGAAACGGCGACCAGCAGCATCGGCGAGCGGTCGTAGAGGAGGCCCATCAGGGCGCTTCCTCCGAACCAGGCAAATCCGTAGACCATGTTGAAGAGGCCGTATCCAGTCCCCTGGCGCTCCTGCGGCACGAGCTCCGCCACTGCGGCTCGAATCACCGACTCCTGCACCCCCATGCCGATTCCCCAAAGCAACACTCCGGCCAACATCGCCCCGATCCCCCGCTCCAGGAAGAGGAACGGGGCCGCCGAAGCCCCCAAAATCACCAACCCGCCCAGCGACCCGAACCCTTTTCGATCAAAAAGCCGGCCGGCCAGAAGAGCCGCACCGGCATCGATCCCCATCGCCAGGGCGTAAAGCAGAGGCACCCCTTGGGGGGCGACCACCCCCGTCTTTGCCGCGTGGTAAGCGACCAGAGCGAAGTCGGTATAACCCGCCGCGACGCAGCCGACGGCCGCCAGATAGCTCCAAAAAGCGGGCGGCAACGACCGGAGCTCCTTCTCTCCGCTCTTCCGCGCACCGGCCGCATTCTCCTCGGAGCTTTGCCAACGACCGAAGGAGCCGCGGGCGAAGCCGAGCGCCGCAAGGGAAAAAACGGCCGGCAGGGCAAGCAAAAGGAAGCTCGTCCGGTAACTCCCTTGGCGGGCCAAGACGAGGGAGACCGACAAGGGACCGAGGACGGCGCCGATCTGGTCCATCGCTTCATGGATGCCAAAGGCACGTCCTCTGCCGAAATCCCGCGTCGCCATCGCGAGCAAGACGTCCCGCGCCGGCGTCCGAATCGCCTTTCCGAGGCGCTCGGCAACGACCAGCACCGCCGCCGCAGGCCACGCGGAGACCAGACCCAAGAGCGGCACCGCCAAGAGATTCACTCCGTATCCGCCGACGGTCAGTCGCCAAAAGGAGCGCGTCCGATCCGCGATCATCCCGGAAAAGAGACGGAGCCCGTAGCCGGCAAGCTCCCCCATGCCGGCAACGAGTCCGACCGCCGCCCCGCTCGCGCCTAGGCTTCCGAGGAAAGGTCCGAGAATCGATCGGGCCCCCTCGTAGGTCATGTCGGCAAAGAGGCTGACCACCCCGAAGCAGAAGACGATCCGCAAGACGGCGCTTTCGGAACGGAGACGCTTCCGGCCGTCTTCGCGCATGGGATCGGCCGATTAGAGGGAAAAGCTCTTCCCGCAAGAGCAGTGAGAGGAAGCGTTCGGATTTCGCACGATGAAGCCGCGATTCTGGAGATCTTCGGAGTAATCCAAGACGGAGCCCGCGAGGAAGAGCGCACTTTTCGGGTCCACGACCAAGCGCACTTCCCCGGCCTCGATCAGGATATCCTTCTCCCGAGGCCGATCGACCAGATCCATTTGGTACTGGAGGCCCGAGCAGCCGCCTCCCACCACGGCGATCCGGAGCGCCCCGCCTACCTTCTCCGACTCCCGGAGCAGGTCGGAAAGCCGCTCCGCCGCCTCGCTCGTGATCCGGCAAAGCTTCTCGTTGCCGAGGGTGTAAGAAACCGAGGAAGCTCCTTCCATTTTCTCCATTCTCGCAGAGACTTTCCTCCGCTCCTTTCCTCCGGTCAAGTCCGCACCGCCCCTCGTTGCTCTCCCGAGTCGGGCCTTTCGCCGCAAGCGGGCGGAAGGATTAGGAAAAAAGCTCGGATTGACCCGTCTTCGCCGCCAAGGCCTCCTCCGCCTCCTTGGCGAGCTTTCGAAACTCCCACCGACAGAAAAGCTCGACCTGCTTCGCGAGGTCGGGGCGAACCGTCAACGCTTCCGGAGGAATCGGGAGCGGAAGCCCCGTCCGCAGCGCGACCATCCTTCGGTTGCGCAGAATCCTCTCCCGTTGCTCGGCGGTCAGCTCCCGCAGCTTGCTCTCGCTCGCCTGGGGAGCCTGCCGGAGAAGCTCCTCCAAGGAGCCGTAACGCCGAAGCCAGCGGGCCGCGGTCACCTTCCCCACGCCCGGAAGACCGGGGATGTTGTCCACCGAATCCCCAATCAACGCCAGCAGATCGGGGATTTGCGCCGGAGAGACTCCCCATTTTTCCGTAACGTCCCGCTCGGTGAGGAGGCGGAAGTCCTTGCCGTTAGTCTGGTAGATCGACACCCGAGAGGAAACCAGCGCCAAAAGATCCTTGTCGTTGCTGGCCAGGACGACCTCCATCCCCTCCTCCACGGCGGCGGCGGTGTAGCTCGCCATCACATCATCCGCCTCCTCTCCGGCAACGCGCAGCACCGGAACCCCCAGGGCCGCCATGAGCTCCTCGACATGATCGAGCTGCACGGAGAGCGCCTCGGGAACTTCCGGCCGATGGGCCTTATACTCCGGACAGAGGGACACCCGCTCCGCGCAAAGGCCGTCGTCCACCGCCCACCCCGCAAGCGCCGGCCGCAGATCGGCGAGCATCCGCCGCAACACCACGGTGAGCCCGTAGAGGGCGTTCGTCGGAGCGCCCGCACTCGTCTGCAAGGCGGGCATCGCATAAAAAGAGCGGTACGCGTAATAGCTGCCGTCGACCAAAAGCAATCGCACATCCCACTCCTACCATCCCTTCTCCTTGGAATCGAGCCCATCCCGAATTCCCGCCGCGCTCCCTTGTCTTTTTTCTTGGAAAGACGCCTCCCGAATCACTAGATTTCCCCCTCCCACTCCGGAGTAGCTCAGTGGTAGAGCGAGCGGCTGTTAACCGCTTGGTCGTAGGTTCGAATCCTACCTCCGGAGCCAGGCTTGCTCGCCGCGGGGAGACAACGCCGCCAGTCGTTGCTTTGAGCGCCGAGCGGCTCTTGTCGAGGTTCGGGATCCGCGCGGCACCACGCCGTTCCGATTCGCAAAGGCGATGCCACGCTCCCGATCTGGCGGAGTTCCTCCATCCCGCCGCGACGCCGCCCAAGAATGAGAAATGCTATGCCGGAGACGTCAACCACCGCCTCCCCAAACCCGCAGCGATTCGGCGCGGAGCATCCCGAGAAGTCGCCAAGCCTTTCCTTCCTCGGTCCGCTGGCGCTGTAGCCAGAGCAGGCTGCCGGGAGAAAGGGAGAGCACCGGCGGGATCTTTTTGGGAACGAGAAGCCGAGTGGCGATCTTTGCAAGGTTGGGCTCGTGCCCGACGAGCAGAAGATCGACCTTTTCTTTTCGGATCGCCCTGAGCGCGCGGCCGGGGGAGTCGTCCGGATCCAGGCACTCCCAAAGGGTCAGACGCCCTCCCGGATAAACGGCGGGCAAGAGGATTTGCGCGCTCTGCCGGCTCCGAGTCTTCGAGGAGTGGACGAGACCTTGGACGCGGACTCCCCACTTGCGCAGAAGCTGGGCGAGACGGGAGCACTCGGCGATGCCCGCTTCCGACAGGGGCCTTTCCGGATCTTTCTCGTTTGGCACCGCACTTCCGTGCGCCACGAGGTAGAGATTCACCGGCAAGACGATACCAGAGACAGGCCGCCAATCCAGGCGAGAAACAGCCGGGTCCGCTCTTGTTCTTGGCTCATCCGACGAAGCGCGCTACTCTTCGTGGCTTGTCATGGACGGCACTCCCCAGTCGAATCCCGACAGCGCCTGGCAGCCGAGACACAACCCCTGGATCGTTGCAGTATCCGTGATGCTGGCGACCTTCATGGAGGTTCTCGACACGACCATTCTCAATGTCGCCCTCCCCTATATCGCGGGGGGAATGGCGGCGAGCAACTCACAGGCGACCTGGGTGCTCACCAGCTATCTCGTCTCCAACGCGATCGTCTTGCCGATGACCGACTGGCTGGGCCGCCGCTTCGGCCGTCGCAACCTTCTCTTGGCCTGCATCGCCCTCTTCACGGTAAGTTCCGCGCTCTGCGGAGCCGCCTCCAATCTCGGCAATCTGATCCTCTTTCGCATCCTGCAAGGAGTGGGGGGAGGCGGACTCCAGCCGATCTCGCAAGCGATCCTCTTGGAGAGCTTCCCGCCCTCGAAGCGGGGACAGGCGATGGGTCTCTTCGCCCTTGGAGTCGTGGTGGCCCCGATCCTCGGCCCCGTGCTCGGCGGCTGGCTGACCGATAACGTCAATTGGCGCTGGTGCTTTTTCATCAATCTGCCCGTCGGCCTTCTGGCGATCCTCTTATCGAGTCTCTTCGTCGAAGATCCCCCCTATCTGCGCAACAATCGTCCGACCCAGGTCGATGTCTGGGGTCTCTTCTTTTTGACTCTCTGGCTGGGCTGCCTGCAGGTGCTTTTGGACAAAGGCCAGGAGGATGATTGGTTCGGAGCCGTCTGGCTCCGCTGGATGGCGGGCCTTTCCTTCGCGGGCTTCGTCTGCTTCGTGGTTCGGGAGCTCTCGGTTCCCGTGCCGCTGGTCGATCTCCGGATCCTCAAAGACAAGAGCTTTGCCACCGGCGTCAGCTTGGTCTTTTTGATCGGAGTCGTCCTTTACGGAACGCTCGCCGCCTTGCCGCTCTTCCTCCAGACGCTGATTTCCTACACGGCCTTTCAGAGCGGAATCGCCGTGAGCCCCCGCGGCATCGGCGCCGTGGCCGGCGCGATCTTTGCCGGGCGAATGCTCGGCGTCATGAGCGCCCGGACTCTGGTCGCCCTCGGCTTCCTCCTCCTAGCCGCTTCTTCGTTCCTCATGGGGAACTTCGATATTCAAATTGCTCAGTTCAACGTCGTCGTTCCCAACTTGCTCAACGGTTTCGGGGCACCGCTCGTCTTCGTCCCGCTGACCACGGCCGCCGTCGTGACCCTGCGCCGGGAGCAGATGGGAAACGCCACCGGACTCTTCAACCTCTTCCGGAACATCGGAGGGAGCGTGGGCACCTCTCTCATCGCCACCTATTCCCAGCGCTTCGCCCAGATCCAGCAGAACTTCCTGGCTGGCTACTACACACCGGAGAACCCGAACTACCGAGATGCGCTCGCCTCGATCCAGAGCTATCTGGCCACCCAGTCGGGAACGGTGCCGGGGGCGCAGCAGGCTTTGGGAGTGCTCTATCGGACGCTCACCGGGCAAGCCAGTCTCTGGGCCTACGTCGATATCTTTCAATGGTCTGGCTGGGTCTGCCTGGCATCCCTGCCCCTGGCCTTTTTCTTGGCCCCCACGAAGGGGGCCAAAGCCCCGAGCGAAGGAATGATCCACTAGCGGCCCCTCTCCCAAGAATTGGCTTGTGTTGAAAATCCTTCGCAGCCAAGAAAGTGGTCGATATGAGTCGCTTCTCCATACAGCGGATTCGGGCTCGGCAGCTGCTCGATTCCCGCGGCAATCCGACGCTCGAGGCCGAAGTCACCTTGGAGGACGGAACGACCGCCCGGGCCATGGTTCCTTCCGGGGCAAGCACGGGGATCCACGAGGCGCTTGAGCTGCGGGACGGAAACCCGGCTCGCTACGGGGGGAAGGAAGTCGGGAAGGCGGTGCAAAACGTGCAGAGGCTGATCGCTCCCGCTCTGCAAGGCCGCGAGGCGCTCCGCCAGGAAGAAATCGATCATCTCCTGCGCGAGCTCGACGGGACCAAGAATAAGAGCAACCTGGGTGCCAATGCCATGCTCGGAGTGTCGCTGGCGGTAGCCCGGGCATCGGCGTCGGCCTTGGGCCTCCCCCTCTATCGATATTTGGGCGGAACCGGAAGCAACCTCCTGCCCGTGCCTTTCGCCAACGTCATCAACGGGGGAGCCCACTCCGATGCCCCTCTCGACTTTCAAGAGTTCATGATCGTGCCTCGGGGCGCTCCTACCTTTTCGGAGGCGATCCGTTTCGGAGCGGAAACATTCCATGCGCTGCGCACCCTTCTCCGGGAACGTAACCTGGGAACGGGGCTCGGGGATGAAGGGGGCTTCGCCCCGAACCTCTCGTCGGCGGAAGAGGTCTTGGAATTGCTCTGTGCGGCGGTGGAGCGGGCCGGGTATACTCCGGGCAAGGAGATCTTCTTCGCCATGGATCCGGCCTCGAGCGAATTCTTTGATCCGAGCTCCGGAGCCTACGTTTTCCGGAAATCCGACCAGCGGCGCATGCCGGCCATTCACTTGGTCGAGTACTACAAGGAGCTCGCCAAGCGATTCCCGATCCTCTCCATCGAGGACGGAGCGGCGGAAAACGACTGGGACGGATGGCAAATCCTGACGCGCGAGCTCGGAGAGAAGGTGCAGCTCGTCGGAGACGATCTCTTCGTCACCAATCCGGAATTCCTCCGCAAGGGGATCCAGCTGGGTGTCGCCAACGCGATCCTGATCAAGCCGAATCAAATCGGGACCCTTTCCGAGACCTTGGAAACGGTCGATCTCGCCAAGCGAAACGGATATGCCGTGATGCTCAGCCATCGATCGGGAGAGACCGAGGATCCCTTTCTCGCCCATCTGGCGGTCGCTTGCAATGCGGGTCAGATCAAGACGGGCTCCTTCGCCCGTTCCGACCGTGTCGGCAAGTACAACGAGCTTCTGCGAATCGAAGAAGATTTGGGAAAGGACGGCCGATTTGGACACTGGTAATGCGGCGGATGCGAGGCCGGCGATTACCCGCGGACCCTTTTCGTAGCGGCCATCCTCGGGAGCGCTGCCATGAAGAGGGGTACGGTCTGGGCAAAGCTGAGCCATCTGCTCCGGATAGGAATCTTGCTTGCCGGAGGAGCCATTCTCTTGACCGCGTTTTGGCCGCTGGTGCAGCAGATCGACCGTCTGGAACGGCAAAAGGAGAAAATCCAGCACGAGGTCGCGCTCGAGCAGAGTCGCAACCGGGATCTCAACCTCCAACTCGAGCTTCTGCAGTCGGATCCGAACTACCTCACCCGCATCGCCCGAGACCGCCTCAACCTCGGAAAAAAGGGAGAGATCATCTTCCGCTTCGACCCCTTCCCTCTCGCCGGCGATAGCGAGCCGAGCGGAGCCGGGGAGAGCGGGGTCGTCGCCCCGGGGGGATCCCGTCCTTAGACGAACAAAGCGGCGATCCCATCGGCCAAGAGCCGGCCCTCGGGCGTGAGGCGGAAAACGCCCTTCGAAAGCTCGGCCAACCCCTGATCGAGCAGCGCGCGGAGATCCTCCGAGTGCCCGTCGATCCACGAAACGGGAATGCCCTCGCTCGTTCGAAGCCCCAGAAAACACCGTTCCCGCCGGCGTATTGCTTCGGAGAGCGCTTCCTCCTCTCTCGGAGGGTCCCGATCCGCCTGGAGAGCGGCGATATATTCCTGAGTCCTCCGACGATTTTGCCATCGGCGCGAACCGACCGTCGAACAAGCACCCGGACCGAGTCCGAGGTAATCCCTGCCCCGCCAATAGGCTTGGTTATGCAGGGACTCGTAACCGGATCGGGCGTAGTTGGAAATTTCGTACTGCCGATACCCGGCCCCTTCCAGAATCCGCCAAGCCGTCCGATACATTGCTATCGTCCGGCCCTCCTCCTCGCGCCAAATCCCGGCCGCTCTGGCCTGAAAAAATGGCGTATCCTCCTCGTACGTGAGCTCGTAGGCCGATAGATGCTCGGGTCCGAGCGCAATCGTCCTCCCCAAAGTTTCTTCCCAGGAAGCCGGAGATTGTCCGGGCACCCCGAGAAGCAGATCCATGTTGAGATTGCGGAATCCCGCTTCCCGAAGGATAGCGACCGTTCGCTCCACATCGGCCGGGGTATGGCGGCGTCCGAGCGTGCGCAGCACGGCCGGATCGAGCGACTGGACCCCCAGGCTCACCCTTCCGATTCCGAGATTGCGCCACGCCGATGCTTTCTCGGGAGTCACCGTCCGAGGGTTTGCCTCGATCGTCGCTTCGAAGGCCTCCCACGGGCGCAAAGCGTCCGCGAGCCGCTGGAACGCGTCGAGAGGCAGCAGCGAGGGTGTCCCCCCTCCCAGATAGAGCGTCTCGATTTCGACGGGGTGGGCTTGCGCGATCCTCTTCCATTCCCCCAGGAGCGCGTCCACAAAGACGCGCATCTCCTTGGCCGAGCCGGTATGGACGTAAAAGGCACAGTAGGGGCAGATGGTCGCGCAAAAGGGAGTGTGCACGTAGAGGTGCCGAATCGGCTCCCTGCTCGTGGATCGCTCGAACGGCTGCGAACCGGCCGGAAATCGCGGATCGGAGACCACGAGGAACCATACGAGCCGGCGGGCCGGAGTCAGAGGTTTTTTTCGGAAAGCGTCGCGGAATCGGCCCGCTTGTGGCCGCCTTCGCCCTGCGCTAGGTTTGCTCTATGTCTTTTCCCGACGCCCTCCAAGAGGAAAGCTTTCCATTCTTCCGAGACAGAGCCCGCTTCCTCTCCCTTTTGGAGCCCAAGACCCCTTCGGAACTGGAAGCCATGGCGCAGGAGGCGAATGGGCGGACCGCTCAGTTTTTCGGAAAGACCGTCCGGCTCTTCGCTCCGCTCTACCTCTCGAACGAATGCGTCAACGTCTGTCGTTATTGCGGTTTTTCCCGGTCGAATCCGATCTTTCGGCTTACGTTGAGTCCGGAGGAGGCGGAACGGGAAGCCCGATTTTTGGCGGAGCAGGGCTTCCGTTCGATCCTTTTGGTTGCCGGCGAGCATCCCAAGTGGGTGTCGCCGGGTTATGTCGCCTCCTGCATCCGGCGAATTCGCCCCTATTTCCCTTCGATCTCCGTCGAAATTGCTCCTCTGGAGGTCGAGGAGTATCGGGAGATCGTCGATGCCGGAGCGGAAGGAGTGGTCATCTACCAGGAAACCTACGTTCCGGAGATCTACTCCTCGCTCCATCTCTCCGGACCGAAGCGCGACTTCGTTTGGCGCCTCCAGGCTCCCGAAAGAGCCTATCGGGCCGGCTTTCGCCGGATCGGGATCGGGGCTCTCCTCGGTTTGGCTCCCTGGCGCGAAGATGCGCTTGCTTTGGCGGCCCATGCGGCATGGCTTCTCAAACATGCTTGGCGTTCCTATTTGACGATCTCCCTCCCGCGGCTCCGTCCGGCCGCCGGCG
>NZ_CABFUZ020000019.1 GCF_902143385.2 Methylacidimicrobium cyclopophantes | reverse complement strand
GAGCCGGCAGGCGCACCTCCTGCCAAACTGGATTGGAAAGAGCTCGGTCGATCTCGGAGACCAAGGCGACCATCCCGTCGTAGCCGGCGTAGGCATGATGGCGTTCCTGGTTTATGTCGAGCCAGGGCATCTTCGCCTTCAGGGCGACGAACTGGGAGCGCCCGCCGGAAAGCATGATGTCCGCCCGCGCCTCCTTGAGCATCCGGTACATCTCCCGGGGTGTCATCTCCTCGATCATGTGGGCTTCGTCTCCCATCAGCTTCTTGATCCGCTCCTTATCCTCTTCGGTTGACTTCTTGACGCTCGTACCGACGATCTCCATACCGACTTCCTGCAGTGCGGAAACCACCGACCAGGATTTGACGCCCCCGGTGATCAGGAGCACCCGCTTGCCGGCAAGCCGCTTTCGATAGATTTGCAGCTCTTCCCAAGCTTTCTGCTCCTCCCGCCGGATCAGCAGCTCGGTCTTGGAGAGCAGCTCTTCGGGCGCTCCTCGACGAACCAAGAGCCCGGCCAGATTCCGAAGCGCGTCGCTCATATCGGAGATCCCATAGAAAGATCCCTCGAAGAAGGGGATGCCATACCGCTCTTCCATCTTGCGGGCGATGTTGATCATCGCCTTCGAGCAGACGAGCATCGCCGCCTTCGCCCGGTGGCAGGAGGCGATTTCCCGATATTTGGCGTTACCCGAGATACAAGCGAGGATCCGGATCCCCAGCTGATCCAGCAGGGGCTTCACCTGCCAGAGCTCGCCCGCCAGGTTGTACTCCCCAATGATGTTCACATCGTAGGGAGTCGTGTAGGCCGGCTCCTCGGTTCCGATCACATGGTCGAGGAGAGCCTCTCCGGCGAGCTTGTTGCCCAGGTTCTTGCTACCGGCGAAGCCCGGCGAGACGACCGGGACGACGGGCCGGCCGAACTGCTTTCGTGCGGCTTGGCAGACGGCTTCGACGTCGTCGCCGATCAGAGCCGGCACGCAGGTCTGGTAGACGAAGACCGCAGGAGGATCATACCGCTCAATCGCCTCCTTGATCGCTCGAAAGAGGCGCTTCTCCCCGCCGTAGACCACATCCATTTCGTGGATGTCGGTCGTGAAGCCCATCCGATAGAGGAGGGAATCGGAGGATTTGGACCCCCGATTGTCCCAGGAATTTCCTTCACAGGCGATCGGGCCGTGGACCAGATGCACCACGTCGGTGATGGGCTGGAGAGCGATCTTCGCCCCATCGAAGGCGCAGCCTCCGGCGGCGGCACCCGGCTGGAGCTGCTTGGTACAGCCCTTCTTTTGCTCCTTGTCCGACTTGGCCCGGTTCTTGGCGCAGCCGGGCTCCTGGAACACAGCCTGGACCTTTTCCGATATGCTGCTCATCCGGAGCTCCTTTCCCGATCCTTGTGCTAGCGAATGATGTCGAAGCTGTAATCCGACTTCGCCGGAACGTTGGTATTCCGATCCATCTCGTCGAAGATCTTATCGAGGATCCAGACGAGCACGTTGAGCCCGCCTTGATAGCCCCAGACCGGGTACCGGTGATGGTGGTGGCGATCGAAGATCGGAAATCCAAGCCGGATGAGGGGCGTTCCCGTATCGCGCTCAAGATACTTCGCGTAGGTGTTCCCGATCACGAAATCGACCGGCTCCGTAAAGAGGAGAGAGCGCAGATGCCAGAGATCCTTTCCAGGATAGACTTGGCAACCCGCGCCAAAGGGGGATGCGGCCAGAAGCTCGCGCACCTTTCCCTCCCACTCCGCGTCGGCATTGGTTGCGAGGATATGCGCCGGCTCCGCCCCGAGCTCGAGCAGGAAGCCCGCGATTCCAAGCGCGACGTCGGGATCGCCGTACACAGCGAACCTCTTCCCGTGGATATGGGGACTCGAATCGGCGATCGCATCGACGAGCCGTCCCCTCTCCTTTTCGAGCGCTTCGGGAATCGGCCGTCCCGAGAGGCGGGAGAGCTCTTGAAGGAGGCGGTCCGTAGCGGCCACTCCGATCGGGTAGTGCAACCCGACCGTCTCCTGCCCTTTGCTTGCGATGTAGGGCAAGGTCTTGGGCGTGCAGAAGCTCTGCATCGAGATCGTCGCCTTGGAGTGAAGGGCCTCGGAAATCTCCGAGAGCTTCGTTCCGCCGTCGTACATGCGAAATGTCCCATCGGTCGGCGTATCCCAGACATCGCTGTTGTCGGATACGATCAGATATTCGACGCCCATCAGCTCGAGGATTCGGTGGAGCTCCCGAATATTGCCCACCACATTGCCGTCGAAGCCCCCGATCAGGTTGATCTTTCCGTTTGGAATCCGCTCGAGCGGAGGAACCGTCTTGGCCTTTCCGTCCCAGAAATATTCGAGAATCCCCTTCATCATGTTGTCATATCCCGTGATATGGCTGCCCACGAAGGAGGGGGTATGGGCGAAGGGGACGTCGAAGTCCTGCGGAACGCTCCCCTTTTCCCTCGCGTTCTTGATGAAGGCGTTGAGATCGTCTCCGATCACCTCCGCCATGCAGGTCGTGGAGACCGCGATCATCTTCGGCTTGTAGAGGGCATAGCTATTGGCCAAGCCGTCGATCATGTTGTTGAGCCCGCCGAAGACCGCTGCATCCTCGGTCATCGAGGAAGAGACGCAACCGCTCGGCTCCTTGAAGTGGCGGCTGAAGTGGCTCCGGAAGTAGGCGACGCACCCTTGCGAGCCGTGGACGAAGGGCAAGGTCCCCTCGAAGCCGACGGCCGCGAAGATCGCCCCCAGCGGCTGGCAGGCCTTGGCGGGATTGATCGTGATAGCCTCCCGGGCGAAGTTCTTCTCGCGATACTCCTTGGTCTTCGTCCACTCGCGGATCCTCTCGACCTCGTCGGCACAGGCGGGATCCTCAAACTCCCGCTTCTTCCGCTCGAACATTTCCAAATACTGCGGCTGCCGAAAGAGATGAAAGTGGTCGAGAACATGTTCCGCGTTCTGACTCTTGGTTTCTCCGTTCGTGTTCATCTGCGCTCCCTTTCTTTTGGTTGGTGGTTCCGGATCCTCTTTCCGCCGCCTTACTCCTTCTTCCAAGGCGCCTTCGTCAGCCCCCAAATCGGGCTATTGATCGCCATGTCCATGTCGCGAGCGAAAATGGCGAACCCGTCATAGCCGTGGTAGGGACCCGAATAGTCCCAGGAGTGCATCTGGCGGAAGGGCACCCCCATCTTTTGGAAGACATACTTTTCCTTGATCCCGGAGCCGACGAGATCGGGCTCCAGCTTCTCCACGAACTTCTCGAACTCGTACCCCGTCACGTCATCGTAGATCAGGGTGCCGTCCTTCACATAGTGCGTCGTCCGCTGGTAGTCGTCGTTGTGGCCGAACTCGTAGCCGGTCCCGATCACCTCCATGCCCAAATCTTCGTAAGCGCCGATCACATGGCGGGGACGGAGACCGCCCACGAAGAGCATGACCTTCTTTCCCTGGAGCCGCGGCCGAAACCGTTGGATCACCGCGTCGGCCATCGGACGATACTTGGCGATGACCCGCTCCGCGCCTTCCTTGATCTTGTCGTCGAAGTGGCCGGCGATCTTGCGCAACGATTCCTCGATCTTCGTCGGACCGAAGAAGTTGTACTCCACCCAGGGAATCCCGAACTTTTCCTCCATGTGGCGGGAGATGTAGTTCATGGAACGATAGCAGTGGAGGATGTTGAGCTTTACTTTGGGAGTCCTCTCGAGCTCCTTGAGCGTTCCATCTCCCGACCATTGCGCAACCACTCGAAGACCCATCTCTTCGAGCAGGATTCGGGACGACCAGGCGTCCCCACCGATGTTGTAGTCTCCGATGATCGCGACGTCGTAGGGAGTCGAAACCCACTCGGTCTCCTTGCCCGCGGCTTTGTCGAGCACCCAATCGCGAACGCTGTCGTTGGCGATGTGGTGGCCGAGGGATTGCGAGACCCCGCGAAAGCCTTCACAGCGGACCGGAACGATCGTCTTTCCCTGGAACTCCTTCGTCTTCGCCTTGGCGACCGCTTCGATGTCGTCCCCGATCAAGCCAATGGGGCACTCGGACTGGATCGTGATTCCCTTGTTCAAGGGGAAGAGCTCCTGCAGCTCATCGAGCGCCTTTGCGAGCTTCTTGTCTCCTCCGAAAACGATGTCGCGCTCCTGAAAGTCGGTGGTGAACTGCAGGGTCACGAAGGTATCCACGCCGGTCGTGCCGATGTAGTAGTTCCTTCGAGAAGCCCAGGAGTATTGACCGCAGCCGACGGGGCCGTGGCTGATGTGGATCATGTCCTTGATCGGCCCCCAGACCACCCCTTTCGAACCCGCGTAGGCGCAGCCCCGGATCGTCATCACCCCCGGCAGGGATTTGATGTTCGACTTGACCCCGCAGTCGGGCTTCCCCTCCTCGAAGACTCCCAAATGCTTTCCGCGTTTCTTCGCTGCCTTTTCCGGATAGGTCTTTAAGACTTCCTCGATCAGTTGGCGGTTCTGCTCGCTCAACTCTTGGCTTTTCTCTGCCGCAGGCGTCGTCAGGCTCATGATGATTCTTTCCTCCGCGGTTTCGATCTTCTCTCCCACGCAGCGGACCGCCGGCCAGGAAACCGCCTACCC
>NZ_CABFUZ020000018.1 GCF_902143385.2 Methylacidimicrobium cyclopophantes | reverse complement strand
CCGCCGTGATCACGGCGAGCGGAGTCCGCATCTCGTGCGAGATCGAATTCAGAAGAGTTTGGCTCAAGCGCTCCGACTCGGCCGCCAATCGCGAGTGCTCGGCTATCTCGCAGAGGTTCTGCCGATCGATCACCAGAGCGATTTGATTCGCGCAAGCCTGCAACAGGGTTTTTTGGTCGAAGGTTAAGTTTCTCTCTTCCAGAAGCCGCACGCCCAAGACCCCTACCGGCTTCCCCGAACTGACCAAAGGTACGTAGAGTCCCTGGGAAAGAGGAAGGTTATCGGTGAATCGGCCCGAGGGCCTCACGTTTTCGAACGCCCAAGTGGCGACAGCCACTTCGCGTTCGCTCACCCGGAAGGTGCTCGCCCAGTGCGGCACCGAGTAGAGCTTCTTCTCCATCGGATTAGCCAAGAAGAGAGCTACCTCTGCATGAAACGTTCTCCCGATGTGCTCGACCACCCGGGAAGCAATGTCGTCCATGGTCGTGGCGGAGGAGAGCTCCTGCGTAAGGAGGTAGAGGGCGGTCACCCTCTGCTCCCTTCGCCTTTCGGCCTTCTCTTGCGCACGGGCTCGGGCGATGAACTGCCCCAAAACGAGAGCGACCACCAGGTAGGTGCTGACCATGATCGCGTTTTCGAGCTCGAATACTCCAAGGGTGAACCGTGGAGAGAGAAAGAAGAAATCCCAGAGAACCGCGCTCAAAAGGGCCGCGAGGAGGACCGGGCCCCTTCCGACGACCAACGCTAAAAATACGATCCCCAGCAGATAGATCAGCCCGATCGACCGACTGCCGAGCCAGTGGTGGAGGGCGAGATTCACGAGACTCAGGCCGAAGACGACGGCAGCCGCCACCCCGTAAGAGGAGCCGGGAGATTCCACCATCTGCCACCGGAAGGGAGGCCGCGTCGGCTTCGATTCTCCCTCCACCCGGACGATATGTAGGTCGATCTCGCCGCTCTCCCGGGCGAGTCGGTAAAGCAACGAACGGCTCCGAAGCCAATCAAGGAGACCTCTTCCGCCCGGCTTACCGACGACGATCTGGGTCACGTTGTGCTGCCGGGCGATGCGAACCAGCCCGCGTACCAGATCGTCATCGGTCGCCATCGCGACCTCACCTCCTAGACGGCGGACCAGATCCAGATGATTGGCCAGACGAGCTTCTTCGTCAGAGGAAAGCGGGTGAATCGACTCCACATATGCTGCAATCCATGGACACCCCAAACTGTCGGCCAACCGGCGAGTCCATCGAATGAGCGGCTCCGAAAAGGGACTCGCGCTCACCGCCACCATCAGCCGGTGGCCGCTCTTCCACGGTCCCAGGATATGCATGAGCTGCATGTACTCATGCACATCCTTGCCCGCCTTTTCCGCGGCCAGACGCAGGACGATCTCGCGGAGCGCCCGCAGGTTTCCTTCCCGGAAAAAATGGAGGGCAGCGGCTCGCGCTCGATCGGGGATGTAGACCTTGCCTTCGGAGAGCCGTTCGAGCAGATCCTCAGCCGATAGGTCGATCACCTCGATTTCCGCCAAATCGATGAATCGGTCCGGCACGGTCTCTTGGACAGGGGCACCCGTAATCTGTTGCACGGTGTCGGTCCGGCTCTCGATATGCTGGACATTGAGAGTGGTGAATACGTCGATTCCCGCCTCCAGCAGCTCCTCGACGTCTTGGTAACGTTTCGGGTGACGGCTGCCCGGTGCGTTCGTGTGCGCGAGCTCATCGACGACGGCCAGATGCGGCCGCCGTTTCAGCAGGGCGTCGAGATCCATCTCCTCCAGCCGAAGCCCTCGGTACTCCACCGTACGCCGAGGAATCTTCGGAAGCCCCTCGGTCAATGCCTCGGTTTCCTTCCGCCCGTGCGTTTCGACATATCCGATCACGACGTCGCGGCCGTTGGCCTGCTCGACACGAGCGGCTTGGAGCATTGCGAAGGTCTTTCCGACCCCGGGACACATGCCCAGAAAAATCTTGAGATTTCCCCTACGCTTCTCCGCTTCTTCTTTCGCCACCACGGCCAAGAGCGAGTCTGGATTCGGACGTTCGTCGGATTGCGCGGGCATGCTCTGGACAAAATACTATCCGCTTCTTCTTGCTTCGAGCAAAACGAGGAAGAGGCGCGGTTCTTCCTTGCCCGGCGGATAGATTGCTTTCGGGCGCCGAACAGAGAATTGTCGTGCAGACTTTCCCGCGCTATGCTACTCACTCCCTCTTTAACCGAATTGGAGGTTCAGATATGGCTCGTACGGTATCGCTCAAGGCTCAACGGCGCTCGGCGGTGGGAAGACACCGGGTGCGACGTCTGCGGGCGGAGGGGAAAATTCCCGCCGTGCTCTACGGGAGAAAAGGCCATGTGGCGTTGGAAATCAATGCGACGGAGCTTGTAGCGGCTTTTCACGGAAGAGGAACGGAAAAGGTTTTGATCGATCTCCAAGTCGAGGATGGCGGGAGCTCCCAGCAGAAGCTTGCCTTTCTCCAAGCCATTCAGGAGCATCCCCTGACCGACCGCATCTTGCATGTCGATCTTCACGAACTTTCCGCCGACGAGAAGATTCATACCGAAGTGGAGGTACACCCCCTCGGTGATCCGGTCGGAGTCCGTACCGGGGGAGGGCTTTTGCAGGCTCCGATTCGCCACTTGAGGATCAGCTGCTTGCCTCATGATCTTCCCGAATCGATCCCAGTCTCCGTCGAGGCGCTGGACGTCGGTCAATCGATCCATGTCGGAGATGTCCCGCCGCCTGCGGGTGTCGAGTTCCTCAATCCGAAAGATCAGGTGCTTTTCACGGTGACAGCCCCGCAAGTGGAAGAGGCTGCGGCGGCGGAAGAAGCAAAAGAGCCAGAGTTAGTACGCGAGCGGAAGGAAGCCGAGGAAGCGAAGGAAGAAGCCAAGGAATAGCCTCGGCTATCGGAAGAGCAACTCGAGCGGATCGAACCGAAGCGGCGTCCCAAAGGCGATTGCGCCACATCGGGATTGGCCGGCGAACCGAGAACTCGGGAAGGTGTTTTCTCTTATTTTCGGATTAGGGAATCCCGGCCCGGAATACGACGGCACACGACACAACGTCGGTCTCATGGTAGCCGAAGCCGCCGCGCAACGGCACAAACTGGCTTGGCGTCCGGAACGCTGGGGGCCGGCATGCATTGCGGAAGGGAAACGAGAAATCTTTATCTCTCCTCTCTGTTACATGAACGAGAGTGGGGTGGTCGTGCGTAAGTTCTTACAAAGACTCAAAAAGAAACCAGAGGATATCTTCGTGATCGTCGACGACGTCTCCCTGCCGCTCGGCAAGCTTCGTTTGCGGCCGGCGGGCTCATCGGGCGGCCATCGAGGCCTCCGATCCATTGCTTCTGCGATCGGAACAGAAGCCTTTGGAAGGCTCCGGTGTGGGATCGGTCCCTTACCCCAAGGGATCGACTTAGCCGATTTTGTCCTCGGGCGTTTCCGCGACGACGAGCAACCCCTGCTTCAGGCCATGATCGAGCGGGCCGTCGATGCATTTGAGTGTTGTCAGGAGTTCGGTATTGCGGTAGCGATGAGCCGATTTAACGCGTAACAATCGGGACCCCTTCGAAGAAAGGCGATTCGATCGATCATGAAAGCGATTTATGACGGATTGTATATCTTAAACGTTCAAGGAAAAGATGAGAACGTCAAGGAAGCCATAGAGGAACTCGAGTCGACGATTCGCTCCGAAGGGGGAGAGGTGCTCGGCTGCCAGAAGATGGACCGGCGGCGCTTCGAGCGAGTGGCCCAACAGATCGAGTTTGGATACTACGTCAACCTGATCTTTTCCTTGGAGCCTGGCCGCATTGCGGCTCTTGCGCAGGGGCAGAAGGCCCATCCTTTCCTCTTTCGTCAGTTCTACCTTCGAAAAAAGCAGGCTCCGGAGGCAGCCGCTGCGCCCGTGTAAATTAAACACTTAAATAAAGAAAAGTAAGGATCTCCCGTGGCTAACCTCAATCGCGTGTTTCTGATCGGCAATTTGACCCGGGATCCCGAGGTGCGCTACACCCCCAAGGGAACCGCCGTCGGAGATCTTTCCATGGCGGTCAACACCTCCATTCGAGGTCAAGATGGACAGGTGAAGGAAGAGACCTGTTTCGTCGACGTCGTTGCCTGGGGTCGCCAGGCCGAAACAGCCAAGGAGTTTCTCCAGCGGGGATCCCCCGTCTTTGTCGAGGGAAGGTTGCAGTTCGAGCAGTGGGAAACGCGGGAGGGAGAAAAGCGAAACCGTCTCCGAGTCCGCGCGGAACGAATCCAATTTCTGGGTCGAGGCAAGTCGGCGGGGAGCCCTCCGTCTGGGGAAGAACAGGGACGACCTCGAGAGGCAGGAGAACTCTCCCGATCGCTCGAGGAGAACGTCCCCGACGGAGACGACGTTCCGTTTTAAGCTCGGGTTTTCGTCGACTTTCTGGCCCGGACCGGTTCGGAAACCCGAGCCGATAGAGAAAGAGCGGGATGCACGGAGAAGACGGCAGGCGAGCCACGGGAAGAGCAATCCAGAATCAACCAAGGGAGAGATATCAATGCTGGTGGAAGTGCTTCTGCATACGAGAATCGATGGCTTGGGAGCGGAAGGGGATTTAGTAAAGGTCAAGAGCGGATACGCTCATAACTTCTTGTTGCCTAAGCGCATGGCGACGATAGCGACCATGGCGACAAAACACCATATCGAGCTTTTGCGCAAGCGACGAGCCGAGAGAGAGGCGGCCGAGTTCCAGGCGGCGCAAGAGCTGGCCTCCCGCTTGCAAAAGCTCAAGCTGGTCTTCACGCTCGCATCGGGCTCCGAAGAGCAGGAGAAGGTGTTCGGTGCCGTTACAGCCCAAAACATCGCCGATCGTCTCAAGGATGAAGGGATCGAGCTCGACCGGAAAAAGATCCGGATGGACCGTCCTCTTAAGGAGTTGCGCGCCTACAGCCTGTCGATCGACCTCCATCCCGATGTGACCGCTCAACTCTCGGTAGAACTGGTTCCTCCCGCGGAAAAGGCAAAAGGGAAAGAGGCAAAAGCAAAGGGCGAGACGCGGAAAAAGTCGTCTCCCAGGAAAGCGAAATCTTCCGCCGCCTCGGACCGAGAAGACCACTCAGCCGACGCCTCGGAGTAAGCCGCGGCTTCGGGAGCAAGCGACGAGGAAACGTAGACGCATCGGCGATACGGCACCACCGCGTGAAGCCAGAAAAACGGTTCTCGCACTGGTCGCTGGATTGCCGCCCGCCGCTATGGGCTTCCTTGATGCTGACAATCGTCGTCTGGTTCGGAAGCCAGACACGCCCCTTTGCCGCCCCCGCTTCCGACGGCAATGAGCCGAGCGGGACCCCTGCACAAGGGGCACAGGCGGCGGAAACTCCTCCCCTGCTTCCCTTAGAAAACGTTCCCAAGACTCCGCCAGCCCTCTTAGACCAACCCCCAAGCGAGCCTTCCGGCTCTCCGAACGAGACCCAAGCGGCGACTCCGCCGCCTTCCGAGCAACCGCCGCCCGGACCGGTCGTTCCCACGGCCCCCAGGCTCGCCCCTCCTCCTCTTCCCTCCCCGGAGGAAGCGCCTCCACCCGCCGCACAGCCGATTGCTCCCTCGGAAGAGCAGCCCCCTCCTGCTCCAGTCGCTCGCAAACAACGCCCAAAAAAGGTGATCGCCCCGCCGAGCGCCTCGGGCGCCCAGGCGTCCGGTCCGCCTGTCAAGGAGATCGAAGTCGTTTACGTCGGTCCGAAATCGGTCAACCGGAGCATGATCCTCTCCAACATGCACACGACCGTGGGCCAACCGTATGTAGCGACCACCGTGGAGGAAGACGTCCGCAATCTCTATGCAACCGGTCTCTTTACCAACCTGCGCATCACGAGTGAGCCGATGGGCGACGGCGTCAAGGTGCTCGTCGTCGTTCAGCCGAAGCCGCTCATCAAGGAGATCGTCATCAAGGGAGCACAGGGAGTCAAGATCGAGACGGTCAAGCACCAGATGAAAGCGAAGGTCGGCGATCCGTTGAGCGAATTCCAAATTTCGGCCGACGCCGAAAAGATCAAAGAATACTACCAAAACCACGGTTTCGGTGACGCACAGGTCAACTACAAGATCGATGTAAACGAGGAGTTCGGACGGGCGGTAGTCACCATGCTGATCTCGGAAGGCGAAAAGCGCTTCATCACTCTGATGAGATTCGAGGGCAACAACAGCTTTCCCGCGAAAGAGCTCCAGAAGCAGTTCAAGACGAAGAAGAAGAATCTTCTCTCCTTTTTCAATAAATCCGGCCTGCTCAAAGAGGAGCAGTTTCAGGAAGACTTACGGAAGCTCAAAGAGTTCTATCAGAATCACGGCTATATCGACATGAGCATCCGCGACGTCAAAGTCGACCATCCCACCAAGGAAGAGACCGCCATCACGATCGTGATCCACGAAGGAGTCCAATATCGCGTGGGGACGATCCAGCTTTCCGGCAACCAGGTGTATTCCAACGCGGATATCCTCTCTTCGATCAAGATGAGGGAAGGATCGGTCTTTTCTCCGAAAGGACTAGATGACGACCTGAAGGATCTTCGCGATTATTATGGTCAGCGCGGCTACATCGATGCAGAGATTCGGCCGGAGCGCCTTCCCAACGTGGAAAGCGGAAAGATCGACCTGCTCTTCAAGATCGCCGAAGGGAGCCAGGCTTATGTGGACAAGATTGTCATCCAAGGCAATACGATCACCAAGGATAAGGTGATTCGGCGCGAGCTGGCGGTGCAACCAGGCGACGTCTACAACAGCGTCCAGGTCGATGCGAGCCGCAAGTGGCTC
>NZ_CABFUZ020000017.1 GCF_902143385.2 Methylacidimicrobium cyclopophantes | reverse complement strand
CCAGAGCGGGCAGATTCAGGAGTTGATCAAGCGGTTGGAGGATCAGGGGATACCGGTACAGGCGAACACCAAGGGGATTGTGCTCTCTGGGTATGTGGATGCGAGCTATACCTACAACGCGATCAATGCGCCCTCATTTAACCAGGTGCCCGCGTTTGCTCCTCCTGCCGGGTATGTGGGGCCGACGAATGCGGCGGGTCAGGCCTTAGGGTATCCGGCGATTCCCGGTCGGGAGCCGGTGGATGGGATTCCCGGAGGTGGGTTCAACATGAATGCGTTCAAGTTGGCCTTGGAGAAGCCGCTGACCGAGGAGAACCGGTGGCAGGCCGGGTTTCGGGCCGATTTGATCGTGGGGCAGGATGCTTCGATCGGTGCTCCGGATGCGATCGGGGGTTTGGGGACCAATTACAGTTCGTTGATTCTCTTCAACACCTCGAGTTTCTGGTTGGAGCAGGCCTACGTGGTCTTTCGGGTGCCGGTGGGCAACGGGCTCGACATTCGGGTGGGCAAGTTTGTCGATCCGGCGGGCTACGAGGTGGTGGAGCGGCCGGTGAATTTGGATTTCAGCTACGGGCTGCTCTTCAGCAACCTCTTGCCGACGACGCTGACGGGGATGCAGGCGATCTACCATTTCGACGACCAATGGTCGACGCGCTTTGGGGTGGCCGACGGGGGCTTCAACGTCTCCCGCGGGGGTTACGACTACTTCGGCTATCTCAACAACACGATCAACAACAGCGGGGCCTATCTGCTTTTTTGGAACGGGCAGTGGGAGTCGAAGGCAAAGAACGCCATCCTGAGCGGGACTCTCATGTACGGGTTCAACGGGGTCAATCCGCCCGGTTTCGGGGCTTCTCCGATCGACGGGATGGCCCAACCCTACGGGATTGCACAGGGGATTCGCGGAGAGGGACCCTTCAACCAGAACAACGCCTTTTTCCTGGGCGATGTCTGGGGCTCCTGGGCGCCCAAATTCGCTCACGATAGGCTGCTGCTGGGCTTCGAGTTTACCGGAGGATTCTACAACAACGGCGTCAGCTCCGTCTCCCCTGCGGTCAGCGGGCTGCCCGTCGGCCTCTTCAGCGGCCCCTCCAACTGGTACGGGGCGGCCCTCCACATGAAATACCAGTTCAACTCGGTGGTGAGCCTCTCCCAGCGCGCCGAGTGGATGCAGGCGGGTTGGAACAGCATCCTGGCCGGCCACAACGCCCCCACCGATATCTGGGAGTATACCGCTACCTTGGGCTTCGATCTCGCCGAGAACTTTATGATGCGCCTCGAAGGGAGGATCGATTGGGGCCTCGGCGTCCTCGGCTACTATGGCTACCCCTTCCAGGGCACTACCTCCCCAAGCGCCCTCCTCTACTCCGGCAACGGCCCCATCTTCCTCGGCGCCATCGAGTTCGTCTATAGCTACTAAACCCG
>NZ_CABFUZ020000016.1 GCF_902143385.2 Methylacidimicrobium cyclopophantes | reverse complement strand
CCGCATCTCATTGGAAGTCAGACTAATGGGCAGATCGTTGTCGGCTCGACCCTTTCCGAAGGCTCTCTAAAACCAGAAAGGCGCCTCTGGACGGGATCGCCGCCTTCCTTCAGAGCCGAATGAGCAATGGACTCATCGAAGCCATCCACGGGCTCATCCAGCTCGCCAAAAGAATGGCCAGAGCCTTTCGAAGCTTCCGCTATCTCAGAATTGCCGCATTCCTCAAAGCGGACAAGCTCACCCTCGATGTTCCGGCCCTACCCACTGAAAACAGCGAAGAGGCTTTTTTTGCACCTTGTCTCCCCTTCCCTCGGCTTCTGAGTCTCCTGGCGGGATCCCGCTTGGATGGAGGTGAACCTTTCTCGAAAAAGAGCGAAGGCTTCCTCCACAACGCCAGCTGACGTTCGAGCCGCCGTTTCGGGGAACCCTCCCGCTCTTTCTTGGCCTAATGGGAAGGCAGAGCTTAGGGTACTTCTTCTTGGGGAGCAGAAGGCTCCCCACCCTCTTCCGTGGAGGGCGTCGCCCCTTCTCCGTCCCCGGCGGACTTGTCCTCCCACGGCATTCCTTCGGGGAGTCCTTCGACCGCCTGGACCGGCACCAGCCGGGGCGAGATGCCGCTCGATCCCATGGAGTGCTGCCCAAGGGAGATGCCCCTCCCCTCTCCTTGGACCGAACGATCAGGGGAGAAGCCGGATCCAAAGGCGACCGGAGCGAGGAAAAAAAGGCCGAGCGCTGCGAGGAGGATTTTCATGGTTGGAAGAGGGAGTGCATGAGAAGAGTGGCTTAAGGCAAACGCCGCGAGAAAGCAAGGAGCGCGCGTCGCGGACTTCGCTCGGGATCCGCAGGAGAGCGGATGCAAGGGAGCCAAACTTTCGGCCGCCGAGCCAACCGCATCCTCCGGAGCTACTGGGGCTCGGGTGGAAAATACGCCCGGGCGGCCTGGGAAAAGGCGGCCATCTCGTCCTCCCTCCAGGCGGCGTTTCTGCCGAGCTCTCGGGCGAGCAGGTCGGCGACGCGGGGAGCCGCT
>NZ_CABFUZ020000015.1 GCF_902143385.2 Methylacidimicrobium cyclopophantes | reverse complement strand
GCGGGCCGCCGCTTTCCTCGGAATGCGCTGCTTCGAGCCGGGAATCGTCTTGGAAGGAGGAGCAATCGATACGAACGGAGAGGGGCTTTTCCTTGTGGGGAGCCGCTGTCTTCTCGATCCCATCCGCAATCCAGGGATGACGCGGGAACGGATGGAGCGGGCGCTGCGCGAATATGTGGGTGCCGAACGGATCATCTGGCTCGAAGGAGAAATCGTTGGGGACGATACCGACGGGCATGTCGATGAGATCGCCCGTTTCGTCGGCCGGTCGACCATCGTGGCTGCGCGCGCCGAAGACCCCCAGGATCCCAACCATGCAGCCCTCGAGGAGAATTTCGCACGTCTTCTTGCCGAGGCGACGAAGGGACCGGAAACGCTGCGCGTGGTGCCCCTTCCGATGCCGGGGCCGATCTATGAAGGCGAGACGCGCCTCCCCGCTTCGTATGCCAACTTCTATTTTGCCAACGAAGCGCTCCTCTTCCCCGCTTTCGGCGATCCGATGGACGCCGTTGCGGGAGAGATCCTCGGCGAGCTGGTGCGAGACCGTCCGGCGGTCCCCGTGGCCGCTCGCGATCTTGTGTGGGGATTCGGGGGCTTGCATTGTATCACCCAGCAGGAGCCGGCTTGAAACGGTTATGATCTACCATATTTCTCTGGGACTGGTGGCCCTCGTCGTCGGTCTGCTCCACGGGTTGGGCGGGGTTCTGGCCATTTTCTTTCCGGCAGGCACGCAAGGGTTTTTGCAAAGATTCCCGAGAAATCGAATGCTCGGCCGGCTCCTGCTGGGGGCTGGCACCGTTTGGGCGGCGAGCCTCTGCGCCACGATCGACCTTGGGGAGTATTCGTGGCTCCGTTCCGGACTCGTCTTCGTCTCCCTGGCGCTTGGAGCGCTGGCCATTTGGCTCCTCGAGGATTTCCCCTCGGTTCGCGGGCTTTCCATCCTCTTGCTACTTGGGGCGAACGTGCTTCTCGACGCGGCGTTTTTGAGCGATCGTTCCGGCAAGATCGCCGTCGTTCTTCTCGCCTATCTTTGGGTGTTCGCCGGAATCCTGTTCGTGAGTCTCCCCCATCTCTTCCGCGATCGGGTTTGCGAGCCGCTCGCCCGACCCGCTCCCCTGCGAGCCGCAGCCTGGGGCGCTCTGGCAATCGGCGCGGGCTTCGTCGCCTTTGGCTTGGGTCTCGGATAGCAAGCCTCGGTCGGATGACGAACCGCGCGAGCGTTGGGGGAGCGACCGGCCGGTCCGTGGCTTCGGACTGCTTTTGCGCATCGCTGTTCTGTCTTGCACAGAGCGGGGAAAAGACCAATTGATTGTAGTGCGAATCGGAACGTTCGATGTTTTGAGAAGGAGCCGGGAACCCCGGGAAGAGGATCCGGCCGAAACCAACGCGGCCAGGAGAGTGGAATGTGAGCAGGCGATTGATTTATTTGGATAACAACGCCACCACGGCGATGGTTCCGGAGGCGGTGCGGGAAATGGTTCCCTTCCTTTCGGTCTACTACGGGAATCCCTCGAGCTTCTATTCCCTCGGTCAGGAGTCGAAGGAAGCCCTCCAATCCGCCCGCCGGCGAGTCGCCGGGCTTTTGGGCTGCGGCGAAGATGCGCTGGTTTTCACGAGCGGAGGCACAGAATCGGACAACTCCGCCCTCCGGTCCGCTCTCAGGACCTCCGGCAAGCGGGAAGTAGTCACGACGGCCGTGGAGCATCCGGCGGTCTATCGTTTCTGTCAGGAGCTGGAGCGGGAGGGATACCGGATCCGCTGGTTGCCTGTCGGCTCGGACGGACGGCTCGATCCGGCGGACGTCGCCCGGGCGATAGGCTCGGAGACGGCCATCGTCTCGGTCATGTGGGCGAACAATGAGACGGGGGTGCTCTTTCCGATCCGGGAAATCGGAGAAATTTGCCGGGCGCACGGGGTGCTCTTTCACACCGATGCCGTCCAGGCGACGGGCAAATTGCCCCTCCATGTAGCGGAAATGCCCATAGACTTCCTCTCGGTTTCCGCCCACAAGTTCGGAGGGCCGAAGGGAGTCGGCGTCCTTTACGTCCGGGAGGGAGTGCCGTTTCGTCCCTACCTTTTGGGAGGCTCTCAAGAGCGGGGGCGGCGTGCAGGGACCGAGAATGTTGCGGCGATCGTGGGCATGGGCCGGGCCGCGGAACTTGCGGCCGAACGGGTCGGCAGGTTCGCGGATCGCGTCGGGAAGCTGCGGGACAAGTTCGAAAAGACAATCCTCTCCGAACTGACCGAGGTGCGGATCAACGGCCACCGAACCGAGCGCGTTCCGAACACTTCCAATCTCTGTTTTCAGAATGTCGAGTCCGAAGCACTGCTGCTCGAGCTCGATCGCCAAGGGATCCTGGCATCGGGCGGATCGGCTTGCAGCACAGGGAGCGCCAAGCCGTCGCGAGTGCTCGTAGGGATGGGGCTGAGTGCCCGAGAGGCATTTGCCAGCGTGCGCTTCTCCCTCGGTTGGAACAACACCGAAGAAGAGATCGACTGGGCGGCTGCGGCCGTGGTCCGAGCCGTGCGACGAATCCGAGAAAAGCTCCCCGCATCGTTGGTTGCCCAATGACCATCGACCGGATTGTGAACGATGCGGAGCTTCGGGCCCGGCTCTTCCCGGTGACCGGGCGCAAGACCTTTCTCGCGCATGCCGGTGTCGCCCCGCTCACCCAGGCGGCCGTCGATCGGATCCGAATCGCCGCCGAAGATGGTGCGAGCCAGGAGCAAGAGACCGAAGCGCTTTTTGCCGAGCTCGATCGGAGCCGGCAGGTAGCGGCTCGCCTCTTACACGCCGATGCGGCCGAGATCGCTCTGGTGGGGCCCACGGCCTTCGGCTTGAATCTGGTGGCACAGGGGATCGACTTCCGGCCCGGAGACGAGGTTGTTTTCTATTCCGACGATTATCCATCCAACGTCTATCCGTGGATGCGCTTGGAGGAGAAGGGGGTAAAGCTCGTTCGGCTCGAGCCGGCCGGATTGGGCCGACTCACCCCGGAGCTGGTGCTCAACGCGGTCGGTCCTCGCACGCGCCTCGTCGCACTCGCCACCTGCCATTTTCTCTCCGGCTACTTGCTCGATTATCGGACGATCGGGGAAGAGCTCCGCCGACGCGGGGTACTCTTCTGCCTCGACGGGATCCAATCGTTGGGTGCGGCGCCCATGGACGCGGCCTATTGCGATTTCCTGAGCGCCGATTCGCACAAGTGGCTCTTGGGCCCGTTGGGCGCTGGGATCTTCTACGTACGCAAGGAGCAGCAATCCCTCCTCCGTCCGGCACTCGTCGGCGCCTGGAACATCCGTTCTCCTGGTTTCATCGCCCAGGAGGAGATCGAATGCGAGGCAGGCGCACGGCGCTACGAGTGCGGGGCTCTCTATGCCATTGGAATTCTGGGCATGCGGGCTTCGATGGAGCTCTTGCTCGATCTGGGGATCGAGGCGATCCGGGAGCGGCTCCTCTCCCTTCACGACTTTTTGGCGGAGGGACTGCGCAAGCGCGGCTGGCGCCTTTTGGCGGAGGGAGCTCCCGCGGAGGCCCGATCCGGCATCGTGACGGCGACGCACGACCGGCGCAACCTTGCCGCCGACGTCGAGGCGCTCAAAGCCCAGAACATCTTCGTCTCGCTTCGGTGGGATCGGCGGGGCGGGCAGTATATCCGCTTCTCCCCCCACTTTTATAACACGCACGCGGAGCTCGCAAAGGCGGTGAGCATCCTCGAGCGGGGTGGATCGGGATAGCCGATGCTCTTCGACTACCATGTGCATACCCCGCTTTGTCGCCACGCGGTGGGGAGCCCGCAGGAGTATGTGCGGCGAGCCCGCGAAGTGGGGCTAGGAGAGCTGGGATTCAGCGACCACAACCCGATGCCGACCGCTTTCGACGATTGGCGGATGGGGCCGGAAGAACTGCCGCGCTACCTTGGCCTCGTGGAGGAGGCGAAGGAGTCCTCCGGAGGCGACCTTCCGATTCGACTGGGGCTCGAGTGCGACTTTCTCCCCGGATATGAGGACCATATCCGCTTTCTGGCCGAGCAGGCCGAATGGGACTATCTGATCGGATCGGTGCACTATGTGGAGCCCCAGTGGGATATCGACAACCCGGCGAAATTGGCCAAATGGGAAGAGAGACCCGTAGAGGAGGTTTGGCGGCTCTATTTTGCGGCGTACACCCGCATGGCCGGCTCGGGGCTCTTCGATTTCCTTGCCCATCCGGATCTTGTGAAGAAATTTGGCAGGAGGCCCTCCGGAGATCTGGATGACTACTATCGGGAAGCCGTCGATGCCATCGCGGATGCGGGGCTGGCCATCGAGGTGAGTACGGCGGGACTCCGCAAGGAAGCCCGCGAGATCTACCCGGAGAAGCGCTTCTTGGAAATGGCGCATCGCCGCCGGATCCCGGTGCTCCTGAGTTCCGACGCCCACCGGCCGGAAGAGGTGGGTTACCGGTTTGATCTGGCACTCCAACTGGTGCGAGAGGTGGGCTATCGGCAGCTCGTCCGCTTCGAGCGCCGAAGAGCGATCCCCGTAGCCATCTCGTAAGACGCCAACCTCCATGACGGCGGGGCGCAAGCTTTCCCAAGAAGAGTTTCTCCTGCCCGATCCGGCGGATCGTGCCCGATTCTTCCTGGGGAAGCGGCTGATCTGCGAATCGTCCGAAGGCCGAGTCAGCGGATTGATTTGTGAGACGGAAGCCTACGGAGGAGCGGAAGACAAGGCTTGCCACGCCTACGGAAATCGCAGGACGCCGCGGACCGAGATGCTCTTCCGGGCCGGAGGGGTCGCCTATGTCTATTTTTGCTACGGGATGCACCATCTGCTCAACTTCGTGACGGGACCGGAAGGGGTGCCCCAGGCCGTTCTCATTCGGGGAATCCGGATCGTCGAGGGCCATACCCTGGTCCGGGCGAGAAGAGGAGGAGTTCCGGAACGGGAGTGGGCAAACGGCCCGGCCAAGGTCTGCGAAGCCCTCGGCGTCCATCTGGGGCACAATGGTCTCTCCCTGCTCGGTGAGACGATCTGGGTCGAAGACCAAGGCATCGTTGTCTCCGAGAAGGCGATCGTGCGCACGCCTCGGATTGGGGTCTCCTACGCGGAAGAGTGGGCCGAAAAGCCGCTCCGCTTCGTCTGGCGGGATGCGGCCTGATCGTGCGGATCGGTCGCTTACGCTCGGCCGTTGCGGGTGCGAGCCTCCTCGGCCGGACTCTCTACGAAGGCGCTTGTCGTCGATCGGGAAAACTCCGGCGGTTCCGGGGCCGACGCGGCCGCTTTGGCTTCCCGGCGACGGCAGACCAGCCAAAAGACTTGTGGGAGGACGACGAGGCTGGCGATGAGGCAGTAGCCGATGGAGATCGTCATGAGGAGTCCGAGGCCGAAAAGGCCT
>NZ_CABFUZ020000014.1 GCF_902143385.2 Methylacidimicrobium cyclopophantes | reverse complement strand
GACGGCGGCCCGCCTGGGAGTCTCCCGCGGCGCCCTCGAGGAAGCGATCCGAAAGGCGGGGAGTGCCAACAAGCGGAGCGAAGCGCTTCCCGGCGCTCTCCCGGCGAATCGGGATGCCGTCCTGACGGAGTTGATCTGGTTGCTCTGCGAAGCCCCGGGCATCTGGAAGAGGGTCCGAGCCGAGTTCGACCTGGACTGGCTCGATGCGGGAGAGGAAGGAGAACTGGTCCGGAAGATCCTCGCGATTGGGTCGGACCCTGAGACTCTCTTTCCGAGTCTTTCCGAGGAAGAGCGGAATTTCGTCACCGGCGTGCTGTTGCGCCCTCCCCCCGTCGATCTGGCGGTCGAGCCGGAAGATCGCTGGGAGACATTGCGCCGGCGCTTGGAATTCCTGTGGAAGCGCCGACGGATCGGCCTTCTGGAGGAGCGCGTCCGAGCCGGCGGAGCTTCTCCGGAAGCGCAGAACGCGCTACGGGAACTCGTTGACTTGCGGAAGAGTCTCGATTAACCTTTTTCACTTTGTCTTTCCTTGGCCATCTTGCAGTCGTCGAAACCCAGTAATGAGTCGAGTATGACCATGCCGCGCAATCCAAGAACCCCAAGAACCAAAAAAACCAGCGTATCGAGCTCCCCGTCTCCAACATCTCTCCCACACGATTGCACAAAAAGTTCGGCTTCTGTCTCGTCCTCTTTAAGCAAGGTTCATGCCACCGGGGGAAACGGTCATTCCAAGGCGGGCGCGACCGTTGCCTCGACGACTCTGGTAGCCGAGGAGCAGCAGCTCGCCAGCAAGCTCGCGAAGATTTGGGCGGAAGAGCCTCTGAGGCAAGAGAAGCTGCGGACTCTCGTCAAGCTGGCAAAGGAGCAGGGCTATCTTACCTTCGACGATATCAACGAAGCATTGCCCGACTGCGTGCCTCAACCCGACGAGATTGAAGCAATCATCACATTTTTGCGCAGCCTGGAGATCGATGTCATCGAGAGCTCCGAGGTGGATCGTCAGAAGCCCGCGGCTCCGGCGGATGTGGTGGTCCATGAAGAAAAGGAGACTAAGCTCGACATCCTGGACGACCCGGTGCGGATGTACCTCCGCCAGATGGGCCAGGTCCCGCTTCTGACGCGGGAAGAGGAGGTCGAGATCTCCAAGCGGATCGAAAATGCCGAGTTGATGGTGCAAAAGTGCCTCCACAGCTTCGGATTTATCGCACGGGAATATTTGCATCTGGCCCGGAAGCTCGAGCAGGGAAGGGAACGGTTCGACCGGCTCATTCAGGACAAGCATATCGAAGGGCGAGAGGCCTACATGAAGGTCCTGCCGGGCCTCATGAGCAAGCTCGAGGAAAAGATCGAGGAGAGCGATCAGACATATGCCCGGCTGAGCGCATCGCCGGCAAATTCCAAGGAGAGGACCAAGCTGGCAAAGGAACTCGAGAAGCAGCATCTCGCCTTGGAAAAGATTTTCCGTCGCTTCTACTTCAAACAGAAGGTCGTAGAGGATCTAGTCCAGGTAAGCGAGGAGCGCTTTCAGGAGATTTGCCGATGGGAGAGCGAGCGGAAGCGCCTTCGCGCCCAAGGACGCGGGAGCAAGAGCTCCGAGGCGTTGAAGGCGGTGGAGGATCAACTCCAGGAGTTCCAAAAGCAGGCCCACGCCTCCGTCGAAGAGTTCAAAAAGCGGCACGGCGAGCTCAAGAAGTGGCTGCATCAAGCGATGCGGGCCAAGACGGAAATGGTCGAGGCCAATCTTCGGCTCGTGATCTCGATTGCCAAAAAATATACCAATCGCGGCCTCTCTTTCCTCGATTTGATTCAGGAAGGAAACATGGGCCTGATGAAGGCGGTCGAGAAGTTCGAATATCGACGCGGCTATAAGTTCTCGACCTACGCGACCTGGTGGATTCGTCAGGCGATCACGCGGAGCATCGCCGATCAAGCCCGCACCATTCGGATCCCGGTGCACATGATCGAGACGATCAACAAGCTCATGCGGGTGCAGAAGCAGCTGATTCAAGAGCTGGGCCGCGAACCGAACCCGGAAGAGATCGCCGATGAAATCCAGCTGAGCGTCGACCGGATTCGAGCCATTCTCAAGATGGCGCAGCAGCCGATCTCCCTCCAGAGCCAAGTTGGGGAGAGCGACGACACCACCTTCGGGGACTTCATCGAGGATAAGTCGGCCGAAAATCCTTCAGAGATGACCGCCTACTCCCTGCTGAAGGAAAAGATCCGAGATGTCCTCCATACTCTGACGGAGCGGGAGCGGACGGTGATCGAGCAGCGATTTGGGCTTCTCGACGGGTATCCCCGTACGCTCGAGGAGGTGGGCCGTCAGTTTCGGGTCACGCGGGAGCGGATCCGACAGATCGAGGCCAAGGCTCTTCGGAAGATGCGACATCCGACCCGGCTACGCCATCTCGAAGGGTTTCTCGAGGCGGATCGGGGCTTTTAGGACTTCCTACGATTTGAGAATTCCCGGGAATTTCGTGCGGGACATTCTTTCTTGGCAAGGGAGCGAAAGCAGGAAGAAGGTGTTCTGTGGAATCCGAAAAGATGGACGCGAAATCGCGGCGACTGGATAAGAATCTCGATCTGGCCCTCCAGACGATCTCGAAGGAGTACGGGGAAGGTGCCATTCTGCGTCTGGGGGACGCTCAGGCTCGTCTGCAGATCGAGGTCATCCCCACCGGTTGCCTGGTGATCGACCGGGCGCTCGGCGCGGGGGGGTTCCCCCGTGGCCGCATCGTCGAGATTTTCGGACCGGAATCGTCGGGGAAAACGACGCTTGCCCTCACCGTCGTGGCGCAAGCGCAGAAATTGGGCGGAGTCGGTGTCATCATCGACGTGGAGCATGCGATCGATCCTCAATACGCGAGACGCCTGGGAGTCAATATGTCGGAATTGTTGATCTCCCAACCGGACTGCGGGGAGGAAGCGTTGACCATCGCGGAGACCTTGATTCGCTCAAACGCCGTGGATGTGATCGTGATCGACTCGGTGGCAGCCCTCGCCACGCGGGCCGAATTGGAAGGGCAGATCGGAGACGCCACGGTCGGTGCCCAAGCCCGCCTGATGAGTAGCGCCTTGAGGAAGCTGACCGCGCTCATCAGCAAGGCGAAGACGATCTGTATTTTTACCAACCAGCTTCGCGAAAAGATCGGAGTGATGTTCGGGAATCCCGAGACTACTCCCGGAGGAAAGGCGCTGAAATTCTACGCATCGGTGCGCGTCGACGTGCGTCGAATTGGGCAACTGAAGACGAGCGACGGAACCGTCTACGGGAACCGGACGAAGATGAAGGTGGTGAAGAACAAGATCGCTCCTCCATTTACCGAGTGTGAGTTCGACATCCTCTACAACGAGGGGATCTCTCGGGAGGGGTCGCTCATCGACTTTGGGCTCGAACAGAGGATTTTGGATAAGCGAGGTGCTTGGATCTATTTTGACGGAACGCAAATCGGGCAAGGGAGGGAGGCGGCCGTCCAAGCCATCAAGACCAATCCGGATCTCGCGGCTCGAATCGACGCGGCTGCGCGCACAAAGCTTTTCGGCACGGCGAGCGCGGAGGCGGCCAAGACGGGCGAAAGAGCCTCGGATCTCTGATCGCGGCGCCCTCCCCACCCCTTCCGAATCTATTGGGAAAGCTCGTTGAGCTGATCCTCGAGTCGGCGCATCGCCGATTCCAGCTGTCGGGCCTGCTCTTTCCAAGCCTTCAGCTTTTCCGCAGGAACCCGTGCCGTGACTTCGGGATTGTGGAGTCGATCCTGGATCGCCTGCCAGTTGCGGGCGAGCTTCTCCTTTTCGTTCGTCAGCCGCTTCCGTTCCACATCGAGATCGAGAATCCCTTCTAAAGGGAGGTAGAGCTCGCCCACGGCGGTCAGCACCATGGGGGCTTTGGGAGGCGGCCCGTCGACGTCGGCGATTTCGCTCGCGTTCGAGAGCGCCGCGAGCACGGTCCTTTCGGCGTTCGCCAGGGGCGCGTCGGCGCGGAGGAGAAACGGGACCTTCTGGTTGGAAGGGATGCCGTAGGTCGAACGGAGGTGACGGCCGCGCTCGGCCGCCTGGTAGATCGAACGAGCGAGGAGAGCGGCCTCCTTCCGGTCGGCCAGCCGCTCGTCGAGCTTTCGCGCCTCCGCCGCGCTGAACCAGCCGGCGAACTGAAGCGTGGAGGGGCCGAGTTCGAATCGGTTCCAGAGCTCCTCCGTCACGAAGGGACAAAAGGGATGGAGGAGCCGCAGGATCCAGGAGAGGGCGTAATCAAAGGCGGCGAGCGTTCCCGAGGCCGTCGGGCTTCGGTCTTGGGATAGGTCGACCTTGGCCGCCTCGAGGAAAGAGGAGCAAAAGTCGTTCCAGACAAAGCTGTAGAGCAGACCGGCGGCTTCGCTGAATTCGTAGGCTCCGAAGGCCGTTTCGAGCCGGATTCCGGTCTGGCTCAGAGCGGAAAGCATCTCGACCGCGAACGGGGAGAGGCGATCTTCCCAAGGTCGGGCGGATGCGGCAATGGGTCCGAAACGGGCTCGGAAGCGGCAGGCATTCCAGAGCTTGTTGCAAAAGTTCCGTCCTTCTTCGATCTGCTTTTCATCGAAGCGGATGTCTTGTCCTTGAGGGGCGATTCGCAAAAGACCGAAGCGGAGTCCGTCCGCTCCATATTTCTCGATCAGCGCGAGCGGATCGGGGGAGTTGCCCAACGATTTGGACATCTTCCGCCCCAGCCGATCCCGGATCAGACCGGTAAAGTAGACGGCGCGGAAGGGAATGTTTTCCTCCAGGCTTGGTCCGCGGCCCGGCCGGAATTCCAGGCCCGCGATGATCATGCGGGCGACCCAAAGGAAGATGATGTCGGGACCCGTCACCAGGACCGAAGTGGGATAAAACTTTCGGCGCGTAGCGGGGTCCATGGTCTCGAACGCCCAGAGCCAAGACGAGAACCAGGTGTCGAGAGTGTCGGGATCCTGCACCCATTCCGGACCCGGCGACTCCACTTGGCACAAATGGGATCCATCTTTCCACCAGACGGGAATCCGGTGTCCCCACCAGACTTGGCGCGAGATGCACCAATCCTGAATGTTTTCGATCCAATGCTCGTACACCTTTTCCCAATGCTCGGGGAAGAATCGGATGCGCCGCTCCCGGACGACGCGGAGGGCCTCCTCGGCCTTGGGATATCGGAGAAACCATTGCTCGGAGAGGCGGGGCTCGATCGGCACGTTGGCGCGTTCGCTCACCCCCACGGTGTGGAGATAGGGCTCGATTTTGGCGAGCAACCCCTTTTCCTCCAGGAGCGATGCCGCTTTTTTCCTCGCCTCGAAGCGATCGAGCCCATCGAGCTCCGGAACGGAAGGGCAGTTCATCCGCCCATCCGGATGCAGGACGTCGACGATCGGTAGCTTGTGCCGCTGGCCGATTTCAAAGTCGAGCTTGTCATGGGCCGGGGTGATCTTGAGGACGCCGCTGCCGAAGGCGGGATCGACGGCCGCATCGGCGAGAATCGGAATCGAGCCGTGCGGAAAGGGTCGGACCGCCCGGCGCCCGATCCATTTGCGATATCGCTCGTCTTCCGGATGGACCGCGATGCCGGTATCTCCCGGGATCGTCTCCGGCCGGGTGGTGGCGACGGTCAGGAAGGCTCCTGGCTCGTCCTCCACCGCATACCGGACAAAATAGAGATTCGACTGCTCTTCCCGCGGAAGCACTTCTTCGTCGGAGAGGGCGGTCAAGGATGCGGGGCACCAGTTCACCATTCGTTTGCCTCGGTAGATGAGTCCTTTCCGGTAGAGTGCGACGAAGACCTCTTGGACCGCCCGAGAATAGTCCGCATCCATCGTGAAGCGCTCTCGCGACCAGTCGGCGGAACTCCCGAGCTTCTTGAGCTGCTCCACGATGATTCGGCCATGCTTTTCTCTCCATTCCCGCACGAGCCGAAGAAACTCCTCTCGACCCAGCTCCTTGCGGCCGATCCCTCTCTGTTTTCGCAGGGAGCGCTCCACGACCATCTCCGTAGCCAAGCCGGCGTGATCCGTTCCCGGAAGCCAGAGCACCTCGTACCCTTCGAGGCGGGCCTTACGGGAGAGGACATCCTGCAGCGTGTTATTCAGGACATGGCCGAGCGTGAGCACCCCCGTGATATTCGGGGGAGGCATCACGATGGAAAAGGCCGGCTTCGAAGAGGAGGGATCCGCGCGATAGGTTTGGTCTTGCAGCCAACGAGCATAAATCGATTCGGCAATCTCTTTCGGCTCATAAGCTTTCGGAAGATCGGACATCGTTTCCCTATATCGTCCCCCCGCCGGTTTGGCGAGCGGGGATCGGCTCCGGCTCCCACTAAAAATTGCGAGGCTTCCACTCGGGGGCGGCGAGCTTTCCCGAACCATGGTATTCGAAAAGCTTGCTGATGGGGAATAAAATGGTCCCCATGGGCCCGCGAACGTTGACTCGTGCATCGGCTTCGAGGTTGTCGTGCAGGAAGTTGTAGTTTCCTTTCCCGATGATGGTGAAGGCGACGCTCGCGATGTTGAATTGCCCGGTGGAGACTTCGCCGTTTCCCACCGAAAAATGGGCATGCGCCTGATCCGCCTTGGCCATCGCGAAATCCGGGATGACCGTGCTCATGCCGGTCGAGAGGCCGCCGAGAAACGGGATCGAGAGGATGTAGCCGTCCCGCACGTCAAAATCGCCTTCGCCGGTGAGGGAGGCCAGATTGCCCACGAATCCGGCCAAGGCGAGGTGAAATTGGAGGCTGCCCGAGCATTTGTCGAGATGGTAGAGGTCGGACATGACCTTATGAAAATCGGCGTGCTCCAAGTCAAAAACGGAATGGAAAGGACAGGGAGCGGGCACGGGTCGCAGCGTCACATGGAGGGTCCCGTGGAGCGGTCCGTCGAAAAGGGAGGATTGATCGATTTGAACGGTTAGCTCGTTGCGGCGGAGCAGAACGCGCCCTTTGGGAGAGACGATGGGGAAATTCCGCTGAAAGAGGACATAGTCGAGCACGGAATCGGACTGAACTTCGACTCGAAGGTCGCTGACCGGGTTCTTGCTTCCCTCGTTGAGATCGACGACGCCGCTCACCTGGAGGTGGGGAGGCTTTCGGAAGCGATAGGGCTCCACGTAGCCGGGGAACTTGTCGCCCAAGGTCGGAGCGCAGGCGATTACGTCGACCGAGGAAGAGAGATCATGAACAGCGACGACCTTGTGACCGAAATCGTTCTGAAAGTCCCCCGAGATCGTCCCCTCGGGCCGGGATGCCGTGAAATGCGAGAAGTGAAGCGTACGGTCCTGGTACCCGATGTCGGATTGTACGGAACGAATCGCAACCCCTTTGTAGGAACAGTTCTTAGCCGAAAAGCTACCATGCACCTCCCATCCAGTGGGATCGAAGAGGTTGTGGCCCGTCACCTCTCCCCGAGCCCACGGAGGCTCCTTGGGAAAGGAGAGGGATTCGAGAAAACGATCGGCGGCGGGACCAGCCAATCCGAGAAAGACCGTCGGATCCACAGTGGATTCGGCCTTGATGCGAAGCTTGGGCAGGGAATGGTCGTAGAGGAATTCCGCATCGATCTTTCCCGCGGGAGAACGGAGCTTCGCTTCCGGAATAAAAAGCTTCGTTCCATCGAAGGCCAGGGGGATCGAAAGTTCGTCGAAGGGATGCCCTCGGTACCGGAAATGGTGCCAATGGAGATCGGCGGTGAGACGGAGGAAGCGATCGGTGGGCCCCCACTTGGCGGTCATTCGCCCGCTTAAGCTGGGTAGGTCTACGAAATGGAACTCTTGGACGACGGCGGCGATCTTTTCCGGCAACGAGGGACGGAGCACGGTGGGGTCGGCGTTACTCAAAAACTCGAGGAATCCCGTCTGCTGCGGCAGATCGGCCTCTCCCCAAAGGGAGATTTCGCCTCGAGGAAATCCCAGATGGAGTTCTTCCAGGCGGACGATTCGGCCTGCGAGACGCAGCTCTCCCGCCATCCGCCCCAGAGGGATTTGCCGCCAGGAAATGGGGGAGGAGAGGATGCGACATCGGACGGTCGCTTCCCAGGGATCCTTGGTCGTCATCGACAAGTCGACTTCTACGGGAATCGGCCGCTGAGTTTCGATCTCGTCGACGACGGCAAGAATCTGGTGCCAGAGAGAATCGGTCGCCTGCTGCTCTCGCGGAGAGGGAGCGGGGAGTGAGGGATATCCGTTGAGCAAGATGCGCCCCTTGAGCAAAAGCTCGAGGTTGAGGACGCGGGCGCGGGCCTGCAGAATTTCCAGAGCGCCGGGGACAAAGTTGACCCGAGCGGACACCTGAGAGAGCTCGACCTCGCTCTGCGCCGTGAGCGGAAGATGGATCGTGGCGTTCTGAACCGAGGCGTTCTTGATCCAGGGCTTGCCTTTCCACCAAGCGAGCCAGGCGACGGAAAGGCGGACGTGATCGACCTGGAGCCAGACCTCCTGTCGGTCGCGATTCCGAAAGACGGCGACTCTGCTGGCGATGAGGTGGCCCAACGGATCGAGGGAGAGGCGACCCACGGAGATCGCGATATCGTGCGCCTCCAACTCGGCCAGGAGGACGTTTTTGATTTGCGTGGGCACTCCGGAGAACCGTAATAGGAGAAAGGTGGCGACGAGGATCGCCGAAAGCAGTCCAATCGCAGCGAGCACAAAGTGGCTGGCGATCCGGGCGGCGAAACCGGAAAGGATCCGCAGAACGGATTTGCGGGAGGCTGGTTGCTTTTTCCTTGCCTTCAGCCTTCGTGACATGGACTCGTAACTGCTCTCGTTTCCGCGCGACGGGTGGATCGCGCTTCCGTTCCATTTCTTATGACAGAAGAAGTATTGATGGAAAAGCTTGTTGCGCTCTGCAAGCGTCGAGGCTTCGTCTTCCCCTCGTCTGAAATTTATGGCGGCCTCAACGGTTTGTGGGACTTCGGGCCCCTTGGAGTGGAACTCAAGAGGAATATCAAGGAGCTCTGGTGGCGTTCGATGACGCAATTGCGGGAGGATATCGTGGGTCTCGACGGCTCGATTCTCATGAATCGGGCGGTTTGGAAGGCGAGCACCCACGAGGAGCAGTTCGTCGATTGGCTGGTCGACTGCAAGACATGCAAGGCGCGCTTTCGCGTCGATCATCTCGCCGAGGCCCGTTGTCCGCTCAAGCCTTCCAAGCATCCCGGGGAGTGCGGTGGGGAGATGACGGAGCCGAGGAGGTTCAATCTCCTCTTCCGGACTTATGTCGGCCCCTTGGAAGAAGAGAGTGCTCTTACCTACCTGCGTCCCGAGACGGCTCAGGCGATGTTTGTGCAATTTCGCAACGTGCTCGAGACCTCGAGGAAGAAGATTCCTTTCGGCATTGCGCAAATCGGGAAATCGTTTCGCAACGAGGTCAACCCGCGGAATTTTCTCTTCCGCTCCCGCGAGTTCGAGCAGATGGAGGTCGAGTATTTCATTCGGCCGGGGACCGGGCTTGAGGAGCTCGAAAAATGGAAGGAAGCCCGTCTGGCCTGGTACGAATCGATCGGCCTGCCGCGTCATCGCATCCATGTGCGGGACGTGCCGGAAGGAGAAAGAGCCTTTTACTCGGAGAAGACCTACGATTTGGAATACACCTTCCCCTTTGGCCGCCAAGAGCTCGAAGGGATCGCCTACCGGACCGATTTTGACTTGCGGCAACACGGAGCGGCCAGCGGCAAGCCGCTCGACTATTTCGACGAGGAGACCGGACAGAAATATATTCCGCACGTGATCGAGCCGAGCGGGGGAGTCGATCGGACGTTCCTTGCGATCCTCTGCGAAGCTTACGACGAGGAAGATGTGGCTGCGGAAGGAGGGAAGGTGGAAAAACGGGTCGTCCTCCGTCTCTCCCCTCGCGTGGCACCGATCAAGGCCGGCGTCTTCCCGCTCGTCAAGAACAACGAAGCGTTGGTCCGAAAGGCCCGTGAGGTTGCCGATCTCTTGCGGATGCACTTGCGGATCTTCTACGACGAGAGTGGCGCCATTGGGCGCCGCTATCGCCGGATGGACGAGGTAGGCACGCCCTTCGGCGTGACGATCGATTTCGAAACCTTGGAAGGGGCGCGCAGCGGCGCCTTTGCCGGAGAAAAGGAGACGGTGACCGTCCGCGAGCGGGATTCGATGCGTCAGGAACGCGTCCGCATCGCGGAGCTTCTCGAGTTTCTTCGGCTGCGTGTTTCTTGATTCGGCTTCCAGGCGAGTTCGGTAGTCGGTAGGGGTCAGGCACGGGAGGCCGGCAGGGCACGAGAGCCGACTCCGGACGGGATCGTCTCGGCAAGGAGACCGAGAAGCTCGGATGGGCTGGGAGAGCGCTTTCTTTGGGTCACGAAAGCGGCGATCGGCTTCCGCATCGCCTCGGCCTCGGAGAGCGAGAGATCGACGCCGAGGCGCCGGTATCCCCATTGGATCGCCCGGGGCCCCGAATGCTTGCCCAAGACGAGCTCGTGGGTGCGGCCCAGCTCCTTGGGATCAAAGGCCTGGTAGTTCCACGGATCCTTGAGGAGTCCGTCGACGTGGATGCCCGATTCATGGGTGAAGACCGATCCGCCGACGATGCTCTTTGCTTCGGGGATCGGCCGTCCCGAAATCTCGGCCACGAGTCGGGAGAGGGCGAAAAGGGAATCGCCGCGCACCCCGCAATCGGTTCGGCTGTTGTAACGGAGAGCTGCCACGACCTCTTCCAGCGGGGCGTTGCCCGCCCGTTCCCCCAAGCCGTTCACGGTTACGCTGATGTGCGTGGCACCGGCTCGGTAGGCGGCGAGGGAGTTCGCGGTCGCCATCCCCAGATCGTCATGGGCATGGATTTCGATGTCGATGTCCACCGTTCGGCGGAGTTTTCGGATCGACCGGAATGTCGTAAACGGATCGAGGATGCCGAGGGTGTCGGCAAAGCGGTAACGCGAGGCACCGGCGGCTTGGGCGGTCTCGGCGACGCGGAGGACGAAATCGAGCTCGGCGCGGGAGGAGTCTTCCCCTCCGACCGCTACCTCCAAGCCGAGATCGAGTGCTTCCCGGACGAATCGCCGCACCGTCTCGAGGACCCAGCTCCTCCCCTTTTGCAGCTTTTTCTCGATCTGCTGATCGGAAACCGGAATGGAAAGGTTGGCGAAGCGGATCGGCAGCGATCGAATCGCTTCCAGATCTTCGGGATGCATCCTCCCCCAGGAGAGGAGCCGGCAGCGGGACCCGGCGAGCGCCGCGATCGCCCAGAGGGTCTCCTGCTCCGCCGTTCCCATGACGGGAATGCCCGCTTCGATCTCGGGAATGCCGGCCGAGACGAGCGCTCGAACTAGACGGAGCTTTTCCTCTCGCGAAAAGGCAACGCCGGGAGCCTGCTCCCCGTCCCGAAGAGTAGTGTCGACCAGGACGGGGGGAGTTGGTGTTTTGCGCGGAGCCCCCATAATTCCCTCTTGGCAGCAAGAAATATGCCACCGGCGCCTCCGATCGGATCGGACGGAAGCGCGTCGAAGTCCTGTTCGGTTTCCGACATTCTCTCCTCGTTTGTTGTCTTTGGCACGTGATCGAGGGCGGGAAGGAAGTGCAGGAGGAGGCTCCTCGATTCTCCCGGAAGCTCGATGCCTTCCCTCCCAGGCAAGTGGGCGCATCCGGAGGGATTCTCTCTTGGGAGCGATCGGAAGGCAGGCGCAAGAAGCGGGTGATCGTTCGGCAGTCGCCGAGCACGTTGGCACGCGATCTGCTCGATCCCTTGCAAAGCGCCGAAGGGTGAGAGCAGAACGATCGCCCTTTGGAAAAAAGACAAAAAGAAAACAAGGGAGATCTACAATGAGCGAGCTGCGACAAATTGCCTTCTACGGAAAGGGAGGGATCGGCAAATCGACCACTTCCCAGAACACTCTCGCCGCTTTGGCGGAAATGGGACAGCGCATTCTGATCGTCGGTTGCGATCCGAAAGCCGACTCCACGCGCTTGATCCTCCACGCGAAGAATCAAGACACGATTCTCCATCTGGCCGCCGCGGCCGGAAGCGTAGAGGACCTCGAGATCGAGGATGTGATGAAGGTCGGCTACAAGAACATCCGCTGTGTCGAGTCGGGCGGGCCGGAGCCGGGGGTCGGATGCGCCGGGAGAGGGGTCATCACGTCGATCAACTTCCTTGAGGAAAACGGAGCCTACGAGGGAATCGATTATGTCTCCTACGACGTTCTCGGCGACGTTGTCTGCGGCGGCTTTGCGATGCCGATCCGAGAGAATAAGGCGCAGGAGATCTATATCGTAATGTCCGGCGAGATGATGGCGATGTACGCCGCCAACAACATCTCCAAGGGAATTCTCAAGTATGCCAACTCGGGAGGGGTGCGCCTGGGCGGCCTCATCTGCAACGAGCGGCAGACGGATCGGGAGTTGGAACTGGCGGAGGCTCTGGCCGCAAAGCTGGGCACGACTCTCATCCATTTCGTGCCGCGCGACAACGTGGTCCAGCACGCGGAGCTCCGCCGGATGACGGTGATCGAGTATGCGCCGGAATCGAAGCAGGCGGACGAATACCGGAGCTTGGCGAAGAAGATCCATGCGAACAAGGGCAACGGGGTGATCCCGACTCCCATCACCATGGACGAGCTCGAGGACCTGCTCATGCAGTTCGGCATCATGAAACGGGAGGATGAGACGCTGGTGGGGAAGAGCGCCGAAGAAGCGGTTCTTTGCGCCTGAGCATCGGAACCGAGCAAAGAGAAGAAGGATTGTCCGGCCGGGTAGGCGGTTTCCCGGCCGGCGG
>NZ_CABFUZ020000013.1 GCF_902143385.2 Methylacidimicrobium cyclopophantes | reverse complement strand
GAACCGGCGGGTATGCCGTCGACAATGCCGACGGCCGAGGCGCAATCGACCGCAAGCGATTGGCTTCGGCAGGAGACCTTGCGTCGCGTCACTTGATTAGCCGGATAGCCGGGTCAGGAACTCCTTGCAAAAGTGACGATAGCTTATTGCGCCAACGCTGGACGGGTCATACGCGGTAATCGGCATGCCGTGGCTCGGTGCCTCGGCGAGCCGGATCGAGCGGGGAATGATCGTCTGAAAGAGAAGATCAGGGACATGACGGCGAACATCCTCGACGACCTGTTGGCTCAAGTTGGTGCGCACGTCGAACATCGTCATGAGGATTCCGAGGATGCGGGTCCTGCCCGCTTCATCGATCGTTCCCAGCTTGTGCAGGAGATCGAGGATCTTCGAAAGCCCTTCTAAGGCGTAATACTCGCACTGGAGCGGAATCAGCACGAGATCGGAGGCGGCAAGAGCATTGGCCATCAAAAGGCCGAGGGAAGGGGGAGTGTCGAGGAGAACAATTTCATATTCTTCTGCTTGCCGAAGCGGCAAGAGAGCTTTGCGCAGATGGAAAAGGGGAGATTCCGATGCGGCGAACTCCGTTTCGATCGTGGCCAGCTCCAATTCGGAGGGGATGAGCTCGAGATGCGGGAAGAGGGTGGAAACGATCTGCTCCCGAAGCAGCTTTTCCCCCACCAAGACCGAGCGAAGACTTCCTCCTGGCGCAACTGCGCCGCCCAAACCGCTCGTAGCGTTCGCCTGCGGGTCGGTGTCGATCAAAAGAACTCGCTTCCCCTGCTCCGCCAAGCAGGCGGCCAGGTTGATCGCGGTGGTCGTTTTGCCGACACCTCCCTTTTGATTGGCGATCGCAACGACCTTCATGGCAAGGGGCGACAGTGCGACAAACTTGACAAGTCGGCAAAATGTTTTTTATGTGCCTGCACTCTTTCTAACGATGATTTCGGTCGAAAATTTGACCAAAGATTATGCGGGATTCCGCGCGGTGCAAGGGATCTCCTTTTCCGTCCAAAAAGGCGAGATCGTCGGATTTCTCGGACCGAACGGCGCCGGCAAGACGACGACGATGCGGATTCTGGCCGGATATCTTCCCCCGACGGGCGGTAAGGTAGCCGTCGCCGGACACGACATCGTGGCGGAGTCGCTGGAAGCTCGGAGACATGTGGGCTATATGCCGGAAAACGTCCCGCTCTACACCGACCTCCGGGTGAACGAATATCTGGTTTATCGCGCTCGCCTCAAGGGCGTAAGAGGCAAGAAGGTCCGAGAAAGGGTAGAAGCCGTCAACCGTCTCTGCCATCTCGACGAAGTGAAGAACAAAGTCATCGGAAACCTGTCGAAAGGGTATCGACAGCGGGTTGGCCTGGCCGACGCGCTCGTTCACGAGCCCGATCTCCTGATCTTGGATGAGCCGACGATCGGTTTGGATCCGCATCAAATCCGGTCGGTTCGCGATCTGATTCGCTCCTTGGGCAATCGCCATACTATCTTGCTTTCGAGCCACATCCTCAGCGAGGTGGAAGCGGTCTGCACGCGGGTATTGATCCTTCACCGAGGGAAGATCGAGGCCGCCGACACGCCCGAGAACCTTGCCCGTTTGATTCGTGGGGGGGGATTGGGGGCGATTCGAGTGGAAGTTTCCTGCGGATCGGAGGATGCGCGGCGGGCATTCGCGCAACTGCCGGATGTCGAGACAGTGAATTGCCGTGCGGAACGGGAGGGATGGTCCGTGCTCGAGATTGCACCGAAAGCTGGAAAGGATATTCGAGACGGGATTTTTTCGATTGTACAGAAGCAAAACTGGCGACTTCGGGAGATGTCTCGCGTGCGGGCTTCCCTGGAGGACATTTTCGTGGAGCTTACACAGGACTAAGCGTAAGCCTGCCTCACGGCAGAAGAGGTCGCTGGCGTTCCCATAGGAAAAGGGGAAATGCCTCCCCTGCGAATGGCGGAGGTGTCAAAAAGGGGTTAGAAAAGAAAGGGAAGTCATGGTTCTTTGGGTTCTGATCCAACGGGAGATTCGGAGCTTCTTCATCTCTCCAACCGCATACATCGTCCTTTTTGCCTGCGCCTTGATTCATGGGCTCAACTTCGTGTTTTGGCTCGAATACATTACCAGGAATAATATCAAGGACTTCACGCTCTTGCAGGCGACGGTGAACTCGTTTTTCTTCTGGTTCCTCCTTTTAATTCAAGCGCCGCTCTTGACCATGCGCAGCTTTGCCGAGGAAAATCGGTCCGGCACCATCGAGATGATCCTGACGGCCCCTGTTCGGGAATGGGAGGTGGTTCTCGCCAAGTTCGTCGGTGCCCTCTGTTTTTTTTGCGTCCTTTGGATCCCGCTGGCACTCGACTTTCTCGGATTGCGGATTCTTTGGGGACATCCTTTGGGCGCGACCGTGAGCATGGAGCTGCTTTCCCTGGCCATGCTGTTGCTGCTCGGCGGGCTCTTTTTGGCGATCGGGATTTTCGCCTCTTGCTTGACACGAAGCCAAATGGTCGCGGCGATCCTCTCCTTTGGAGCCATCTTTGCCATTTTCTCCCTTTCCTTCGTCGTCTACCTGGGTCTGATCGGTCAGACGCGGGACCTGGTCACCTATTTTTCTTTCCTCGACCAGATGGATACCTTCTCCCGAGGCATCTTCGACTCCCGGCCCGTGGTGTTGACCCTCTCCGGCACGATCCTCTTTCTCTTTCTTACCGAACGCGTCCTCCAGTGGCGACGGCTGCGTTCCTGACGGCTTGTTCATGAAGACTCCCACCGCTTCCCAGCCTTTGCGCCTCCGCTTGCGCCTCAACAACGCGCTCACCATCGTCTTGTCCATCGCCATTTTGGTGATGGTCAATTACTTGGGCTACAAGTACTACTATCGGCAGGACCTCTCGAAGAGCGGGTATTATCAGCTTTCGGAAAAGACGACCCGCATCCTTCGCTCCCTGACCGAACCCGTGCGGATCACCGTCTGCCTGATCAATAATTCGCCGGTCCGGACGGAAATCGACAATCTCCTCCGGCAGTATAAATACGTTGGGGGCGACCGGTTGCAGATCGAATATGTCGATCCCGCGCTCCATCTGGACAGGGCGGAAGCGCTCGCAAAGCGCCTCAAGTTCGACCTGCGTGAGAACGTGGTGATCTTTGAATATCGAGGTCGACACAAGTTCGTAAATGATAAGGACATCGTGGATTACGACATGAGCGGAGCGATGCTCGGGCAGAGTCCGCGGATCAAGGCGTTTAAAGGGGAACAGCAGTTTACGGCGGCGATCCTCTCGCTGGTCGAAGGAAAGCCATTGAAGGTTTATGTCACCACGGGGCATGGAGAGCGGGAGTTCGGCAACATGAGCGCCCCCGGGGGATATGGGGAGATCGATCTCCGCATTCGCCGCGAAAACGTGGAGACCATTCCGCTCGACCTTGCGGAATTTCCAATGGTTCCTTCGGATGCCGATGCGGTGATCATCGCGGGACCCAAAGTTCCATTTCGTCCTTCGGAGGTCGAGGCGATTGCAAAATATGTGGAGGCAAAAGGGAAGCTTCTGCTCTTGGAAGGAGCGGAAAGCGTCTCCGGCCTCGAACCCTTGCTGGCAAAGTACGGGATTCGGATCGATAACGATCAGGTGGTTGCATTCGGAAAAGTGGGGGGTATGACGGGGGACATTCTGATCACTACTGCGTTAGGCACCCATTATGCAGATCATCCCGCCGTGCGAGGACTGCAAGGGTTGAGCTTGCAGATGCCCGATGCCCGCTCCCTCAGCGTGGTGCCGGATAAGCAAAATCCGAACGTGGCCAAGGTGGTCTCTTTGGTCGAAACGCCTCAGGTTTTTTGGGGCGAAACCGATCCATCGGAGGTGGCCTCGCAAAACCCGAAACGCGATCCGGGCGCGGACATTCCCGGACCGCTGGCTTTGGCGATGCTTTTCGATGGAGGGGAGTTGCCCGGACAGGGGATCCACGTCATCGGCACGAGGATCGTTGCGATCGGGTCGTCGGCGTTTTTGGTGAATCAATATATCGACGGGGTGGCGGTCGACTTTTTCTTGAATGTCCTCAACTGGATGCTCAAGAGAGAGATGGCATTAGGGATCTCTCCCAAGGTTGCGCAAGAGTTTTCCCTATCGGTACCCGCATTCCAGAGAGAGTCGGCGGGGAGCTTTGCCCTGGGAGTCGTACCCTTGGTTTGTGCTCTGCTTGGCGTCGCCGTCTACTTCGCGCGAAGAAAATAGGCTTGGCTTGTGAAACAATTTCGTTCCGGACTCCTGCTGTTGTTGGTCGCTTTGGGGTTGTTCGGCTACATCGTCTTGGTCGATCGGGGGAAACAGTCCACCGAAGAGCAGCTCCGCACGGAGAAGCAGATTTTCCATTTCCAGAGCCAAAATGTGACTTGGCTTCGGATTGCCGCTTCGGACCATAGCGTGACTCTCGAGAAGAAGGAGAACCATTGGCGAATCACGTCTCCCATTCGCGCGGAGGCCGATGATTCCGCCGTGGATCGTCTTCTCACGGAACTTGAGTTTGTAGAGTCGGAGCGGACGATCCCCTCGAAGGAGTTGGGGAAAGTAGATCCTCTCAAGCAGTGGGGACTGGCGGCTCCTTCGCTGATCGTAGAGTTTCGAGACGGGAAAGAGACCCACGGACTTTATATCGGCCGCAAAACCGCCGTGCGCGACCTCGTCTACGCGAAAACGGCGCAAGACTCGAATGCCCCCGTTTATTTGGTAAACTCCACGGTGGCGGACCGCCTCGACAAGAGCGTCGACGACCTTCGGAATCGAGTGGTCTTCGGCTTCGATAGCTTCTTCGTTCAACGTTGCGGTGTCGACCAGGGCGGAGCCACGCCTCTGACCGTCGAGGTCGCCCGCCAGGGGACGAAATGGCAACTCCTCAAGCCGTTGACCGCTCGTGCCGACGCAACCAAGGTCGATGAATGGCTCTCCGCCCTCACGACGCTTCGAGTGCGCAAGTTCATCTCCGACGACGGCGCCGCTTTGAATCAATACGGATTGGCCAGTCCCAGCGACCAAATCTGGGTCGATCAAAAAGGGGAAAAACCCAAGGAGGAGCGGCTTCTCATCGGTTCCTCCGTTCCTGGAGATCCGAACGACGTCTACGCCAAGAAGGTCTCGGATAGTGCGGTCTTTACTCTTCCTGCAGCGACGGTGCAGCAGCTGGCCCGCGGCTTTTTTGCGAGCGTGCGAGATCGCCATGTCGTCCCGTCGTTCTCCGTGAGCGAGGTCAGCCGCTTCGAGGTCGATCAGAACGGAAGGGGCATCGGATTTACCAAGCGGAGCGCCGGATGGACCGTAGATGGTCCAGGGTATAAAGGGGTTGTCGACCGCGAGCGGGTGGAGATGTTCCTGCGCTCCTTGCGATCTCTGGAGACGAAGAGTTTCGTCCAGGACGTACCCTCGGATCTCCACTCTTTCGGGTTGGATCATCCGGAGGGGAAGGTGGTCCTGCAGTTGGTGGAAGCCGGTGGAACCAACGCCGCTCCGGTCGATCTCTTGCTCGGGCGGAGCGATAAGGACGGAACATACGTCAAAAACTCTCTGGAGCCTTTCATCTACCGAATTGCTTCGCAATGGTTGCAGGAGCTTCCGAAAGAGGCATGGCAATGGAAGGGTTTGGAAATCCTGCAACTGCAGCCCAAGGATGTTCAGGAGGTGCAGCTCTCCTTTCCTTCCGCTTCGGCCACGATCCGGATTTCGTCCGACGGCAAGATCCTGGTGAATGGAGCGGAAGGAGCGATCGCGCAGCAGGCTAAGGTTGCAGTGGACCGACTTTCTCGGCTTCGAGCGGTGCGTTGGCTGGGTCCCGCCCGTCCCGAATTCGGCTTGAGCAAACCAGAGGCTACCCTCTTGATTCGAGCGGGTAAGACGACGGTGGTTCACATCGGAGGGCTCTTGCCCGATGGGGGAAGAGCCGCCCAGATCGAAGGGGATTCCCTAGCATTCGAGCTGAGTGCGGCCGAATTCAAGGGGCTCGGCGAGCTTGCGTCCGAAGGGCAGAAGGTTGCGTCGCCGCGTCGAAGTTGACAGGGGGAGCTTCGGTCTTGCCGGTCTTGCGATCCGGAGGGCCTGTTTTGGTTTCGTTCTCCGAGGAAGGACCATTTTCCCGATACCGAAGCAAGGCCCGGTGCACGAGGAAAAACGCGACTCCCGCCGCCGGGAGACCGACGATCAGGGAGCCGACCGTCATGGGCCATCCCCATCGCATGAGCCCTTTCCAACTGACCACGTCGCGAAAACTCACGTGCCCCATGGGGAGGAGATGGCTCTGACTCCCGTATCCCAAGAGAAATGCGCCGATCTGGTATTCGAGCCAGAGTAGGCCCGGCACGAACGGCAGGGCGATGTCATGGGCCGCAACTCCTAGAGCGGCGGCGATCAGATTGGCACGGAGCGGCCAGGCGGTGATGAAGGCGAGAACCGTCTTAAACCCGAAAAACGGCGTAAATCCGTAGAAAATGCCGATGGCGAAGCCGAGGGCGATGGGGAAGGGATCGGCACGAAGATGGAAAAGTTTCTTATGGGGATGCTGAGCATGGTCTTTGAGTAAGTGCCAGAGTCGACGAGGGCGCAAATTCATGATGCGCAACAGCACTTCGGGCGACGCCGTCTAGAGATCCCGTTTCTGCTGGAAGAACTGAAGGAAAGATCCTCGCTCTTGCGACAAAACGCAAGCCTATCGGCCTCGGAAGCGTGGATCGCTTTTAAGAAGCCGAAGGACGTACGAGGACTCCGTGGAGGAAGATGTCGACGAATGTATTGATCGCTTCCTCTCGGTTTCGTATCCGCTCGGCTTCCGGAAAGAGGGTTTGGATTACCTGGTAATGGACGACGATGCCCACGAAGGCCCGGGCCGCCAGCGTCGGGTCGATCGAACGGAAGACGCCTTCCCTGCTTTTGGAGAGAATGTAGGAGCCTAGGTGGCGATTGAAAGTCTCGATGTAGGCCTCGAAGAACATGCGGGAAAGCTCGTGACCTTCCAGCCCGCTGAAATAGAAGAGCCGCAAAAACTGCGGATCGGCTTCCACGGAAGCGAACATGGCGCCGGCGATTTCGTGCAAGACTCTCTCCGCGCTCTCGTTCGTTTCCGCTGCGTGGCGGAGTCGATCGAGCAGCGGGGCGAGCTTTTCGATCTTTTTTTCGATGATGGCGGCGTAGAGGCCTTCCTTGTTCGGGAAGTAACGGTAGATGAGCGCTTCGTTGACCCGTGCATGGTCCGCGATCATTCGAGTCGTTGTTCCCTTGAAGCCGCGTGCCGCAAAGAGAGACGTGGCCGCTGTTAGGATCTTCTCTCGGCTCTTGGAAGGGCCCTTGCATCGGAGAGAAGTTGACATGGAGGCGAGAAGCTAGATAAGTAATCATTTACTTTCGCTCTGCGTCAAGAGTTGTTCTTCTTGGATGGGGCGTGTGGACATGGCGCTCGCTCGAAACGAAATCGAATCTCCTTCCGCGGCAAAGACCGGATCCGCCTCGGACCAAGGGCGTGAGCAGAATCGGCCGCGGCTTCTGGGCGGTCGAGCCCGGCTGGTTTCCTCGATCCTCCTTTCGGCTCTGATCGGAGGAGTGGTTGCCGTGGCCTCTCTTCGGTTTCTCATCTCCTTCTTTTCGAATGAGACCACGGATGACGCCTTCATCGCAGGCCATATCATCCGGGTCTCGCCTAAGGTTGCGGGACACGTGGTGGGCTATCACATCGACGACAACATGGATGTGAAGAAGGGGCAGCTTCTCATTGAAATCGATCCTCGAGATTACCAGGCCCGCGTTGCCTTGGCCCAGGCGAACCGGGATTGGGCCGATACGGAATGGAAAAGAATGGCTCAACTCGTTCGAAGCGCTTCCGTCTCTCAGCTTCAACTCGACGGAGCCTGGGCCGCGAAGCTCTCTACGGAAGCCTACCTGCGCCTGACGCAGCTGCAGCTGGGATATACGCAAGTGTTTGCTCCGGAAGATGGACGGATCACGCAGCGAACCGTGGAACGAGGCCAATACGTCCAGGTCGGCGAGACGCTGTTTTCGATAGTGCCCTCCCATGTTTGGGTCGTCGCCAATTATAAGGAGACCCAGTTGACCAACATGCGTCCGGGTCAGCCCGTCCTCTTTCGGATCGACGCCTATCCCGATCATCTCTACAAAGGACATGTGGATAGTCTGCAGCGAGGCAGTGGAGCCCAGTTCAGCCTGCTGCCGCCCGAGAACGCGACGGGCAACTACGTCAAGGTCGTGCAAAGAGTCCCGGTGAAGATTCTATTCGACCAGCCGATTCGAGCCGGGGAGACGGTGGGGCCGGGAATGTCTGTCGTTCCTTCGGTTCGGGTTCGGGAGATTGCGGTGAGCCCGATCTGGGAAGCGGTGGCGTTTGCCGGGGGAGCCTTTGCGGGAATTCTTCTCGTCTTTTTGCTTTCTCGGCGGCAGAAAAACGGGGTAAAGGGGGCGTAAGGCTTCGGTTCTTCGTGCCAGAGGGAATCCGGCGACCCGACGGAGCGACTCTGTTTCGGGGCGGCGCGGAAGGTTGGGTTTTCCACAAGCGGAGGAGTCGGGAAGGAGGGAGACTTCGGCTCCTCCGAATGTGGAGCTGCTCGAAGAGGCGGGGTCGGGGAAGAACTGCTTGCACCGTTTTCGACCGTTCTACCGGCTCTTTGACCGTCTCTCGCTTCTTGTTTCAGACAGCAGAGGCGCAGACGTCCTCGGGTTCCTCGTAATCGGCGCTCTTGGAGCTTTCTATATTGCCGAGAGCGGGCATCCAGTGATTTTCGACGACAACGAGGGCCTCTACGCGGGGGCGGCGCGCGAAATGCGCGCTCGAGGGGACTGGATCCTTCCGACGCTCGACGGCGTCCCTCGCTGCCAAAAGCCTCCGCTCGTCTACTGGCTGATCTTACTGAGCACCGGCCTCTTCGGGGAAAACGAATTCGCGGTTCGCCTACCGCAAGCGCTGGCCATGTTCGCCTGGATCGGAGCTACTTATTCCCTCGGTGCCTCGCTGAGAGGACGCAATGACGGATTGATGGGAGCCTCCATCCTGGGAACGGCGTTCGGCTCCTTCGTCTTCGGCCATATCCTCATGCCGGAGATCTTCCTTGCGGCTTCGATCGCATGGAGCTTCTGGTTTCTCTGGAAGACGCTTACGGAGGGAAAGAAACGCTATCTGATCGGGCTCTGGATCGCGATCGCCGTGGGAACCTTGGCTAAGGGCCTCCACGCCCTCTTCTATCCTCTTGCCGTGGTTGGATTGCTCGTACTTTTCGCTCCGGAATGGAGGCGGAGGGCCGCCGGGATCTTTCGCTGGGAGGGCATCACGCTCTTTTTTTGTCTTGTGATTCCCTGGTACGCCCTCATGGAGGGGAGACTTCCCGGATTTCTTTGGGAACATTTCGGAAACGAGCAGTTCGGCCACGCGGTGAACCGGCGCTACCCGCCGGATGCGGGAACCGTCCGTCTGCCGGTCTTTCTGAGTGAGCAGTTCCTCTTTCTTCTCCCCTGGAGTCTCTTTGCCGCAGCCCTCTGGTTGCCTTTCCCTCATAGGAAAGCCGTTCCGACGGCTCCGAGGGACCGCGGAACGCTTTTTCTCGGTCTCTGGATCCTGGTGACTTTTTTCTCTCTCGTCCGTTCGTCGTTGCAGGACTATTATGCTCTGAGCTGCTTTCCGGCATTGGCTCTCTATTTGGCTCGCCCATTTTGCCGCTCCGGGGAAGGACAGTCCCATTGGACAATTTGGATTCCGTTCGCGGTGATCGTCGCGCTGGCGGCGGCGGCCGGAGCAGCGGGCCTGTGTTTTTGGTCGAGCACCCATCATCTCTCCGCGATCGCTGCGGCTCCGGTGGACAGGCGGGACAACTTCCTGGCGGCAATCTTCGGATTTTCCTTCAGCACATGGCGTGCTTTCGTTCCGCTGCTGCTGTGGGCGAGTTTGAGCCTGATCCTTGGAGGAACGGCGGCGCTCTGGTTCGCCTTCCGAGGAAATCGGCTCGCCTCTGGCCTCTGCCTTGCCCTCTCGATGCTTCTTCCCTTGGCGGAAGCAGGGCGAGGCTTCCAGCTGCTTGAGGATTACTTCTCCTCGGAAAAGATCGCTCGGTATCTCAACACGGTGCCTGCGGGGAATCGACGAATCATCGCGGACGGCGAACCGAACTTCTTTTCCAGCCTTTTCTTTTATCTTCGAAAAGGCCAAGTGTTCTGGCTCCACTCCTCTTCGGCATCGTCCTTCGTTCTGCGCAGTTGGCCCGAAAGCCAGAAACTCTCTCTTTCCGAGGAAGAGTTTTTACGGCTCTGGAGCGGAGAGAGGCCGATCTACTTGATTTGCGAGCAGTCCGCCATGAAGCGATGGAAGCCCATTTTCGATGAGACGACGCCGTCCTGGAAAGCAATTCTCCGTTGCGGAACGCGCGTCTTGGTCGTAAATGGTGTGGAAGGGGGGTCGTGAGAAGATGATCCGTCGAGAAGAGATGGAAGAGGCGATTCGCCTCTTCCAAGAGGAGGATGAGCAATGGAGAGGGATCGTCGACCGGATGTCCAAAGAGGAGAAGACACAGTTCTACCTAGCCGTCGAGGGGGCATCCGGGCGCTGGGTCGGATCCGATTCCTTGCTCGAGGATGACCCAGAGGACTAGCGCTTTGCGGCGTCTGTTCCGCTCGGTCCGCCTTCTTCATCGGATTTGCTTTTCCACGCCCGCAGCTTGTTTGTCTTTCCACGGTGCGGGAGGAAACGGTGCCTCCCATCTTGGATCGGAACCCATTCATGGAGTCTCGGGTAGGAACTTTTAAAAAACGAACGCTAGGAGCTCTTCGCGGGATCGCCGGCCTCGCCGGCCACTCGACGATGGGCCCACTCGAAAATCGGCAAAAGCCGTCGCGGTAGGAGACGGCGAGCCTCTTCGGCGTCTACCCAGCGGAATTCTTCGTGCTCCGGCTTGCCGAGCGCCGGGTTGATGCCGAAAACCACCTTTTTCCTCCGGCTTTCGGCAAGATAGTAGCGTGCAATTTTATTTGCCCCATAGAGTTGCGTTTCCCGAAACTCTTCTCCCCACGGGAAGCGGAGCGTTCGGATTCCGGTTTCCTCGTAGATTTCGCGGCGGGCTGCCGCAAAAGGATCTTCTCCCTGCTCGACCAACCCTTTCGGAAAGTCCCAGTTGCGGAAGGCTCGAAGGAGAAGATAGCGCACTTCCCCTCTATCCCGGCGAAAAAGGATGGCCCCGGCGGAGAGACGAGGCTTCGGGGCGCTCCTCATGGCCGTGGCTTCGGGGGAAAATGAAAGGCTTCGCGCAGATTCGCAGCGGTTGCGTCACGATCGGCGAGGGGCTGGAGCCCGAAGCGCCATTCCAAGAAACGAAGAAAGGATGTGGTGTCATAGACATGGTGATCGACACCCCCTTTTTTCGTGTATGGGGAGATCACGACGGCCGGTATGCGGGTCCCCGGACCCCACCGATCGACTCGAGGCGGTGGGAGATGATCCCAGAAACCGCCGAACTCGTCGTAGGTGAGGAGGATGGCACACCGAGACCAATAGCGGGATGCCTGGATGGCTCGAATGAGGGAGAGGATATGCTTCTGCCCGTCTTCCACATTGGAATAGCCAGGGTGTTCGCTGTTTGCGCCGAGGGGCTTGACGAAGCAGACCGAAGGGAGTCGATCGCTTTGCAGGTCGGCAAGGAAGTCGGCCTCGTCTTTGAGATGGAGAGTCCTCTCCGCGCTCCCGGGCCCGTAGCGCGCAAAATAGGCGAAGGGTTGGTGATGAAATTGGAAAGTGGGTGGCGGCCGGCCCGCGACCGCATCCCGCCATCCGCCCGAGTACCAAGCCCAACGCACTCCCGCTTCGCTCAAGCGGTTGCCGATTGTCGGCATCGTCAGCGGAGGAAGCAAATGATCGATCGGCGTGGCGGGATGATGAGGGGCAATTTGGCCTTCGACGGTTCCGACGACATAGCCGTCCGGAGTGACCTTACCGTCCCGCCGGAGTCCGATGAGGTTTCCACTTTCGTCGAAAACGGGTTCGGCGATCCAGTCGGCCGGAGGGTGAGCCCAGGATGGAGTTTGGGCGGACACCAACCACATATGGTTGAGAAAGGAGCCTCCGAAGGCCGCCTGGAAGAAATGGTCAAGGACCGTATATTCCCGAGCGATACGATAGATGGGCAGTCGCTGGGTTTCATAATAACCCATGGGTAAGGCGCCGGTCGTTCCCCATGCGACGTATCCGCTGCCGACGCCTCCCGCGATCTGAAGCTGATTCCGATAGAAGGAATGGATGGGGTCAGGAATCAAATCCCGCAAAGAGACATAGGAGAGAAGCGGGAAGGGTCGATTGGGAAGGTTGGGCGGAAATCGATGATCGGGAGTTCCGGCTTCCTGGACCGGGGGGAGACGCTTGTAGGGAACTGCGAAACGATCGACTTGTACCCCTACCGCCGCCGTTCTCGGAATCCCCTCGGCATCTGGGAACTCCCCGAAAAGATTATCGAAGCTATGGTTTTCCTGATAAAGGAGGACGATATGATCGATCGGGACCGATGGAACCGGAGCCGCCCTTGCGGTACTGCCGCCCGGCAGCAGGGCGAGGAGGAGGGTGGAGAGCAGAAGGGATGGTGGAACGTGCCGTCCGAGCGCTCGGA
>NZ_CABFUZ020000012.1 GCF_902143385.2 Methylacidimicrobium cyclopophantes | reverse complement strand
CCCCCGGCGGCGGAGAATGGTTCGTTCCTGGAGGACCCTATCCCTTCTACTTCGAGCCGCTCAACGGAGCGACGGGAACCAACTTTACGGAATACTGGAAAGTTTCTCCATTCTGGCAACAGACGATCCAGATCACGAAGAGCCTCTCCCTGATCCTCGGCGCCAGGCTCGACCTCTACGTGATCGATGCACGGACCCCTCCCGGCACGCCCTCCCTGCTCTTCACGGAGCTGAACACCTCGGAACTCCTGCCGCTCTTCAACGTCAGCCCGACTTGGAAGCCCTATCCATGGATGACCACTTACTTCAACTTCAACTGGGCGCAGGCCACCGACGTTGGCGGCGGTGGAGGCTATTCGCCGATCTTTACGAGTCAAGCCTTTCATCTTCTCAACGAGTTGGAGGAGCTCGGGGTAAAATTCAGCCTCGCCCGCAACCGGCTTTTCCTGGCGGCGGACGTCTTCCACGAAAATACCTACCTCTTCAATTACCTCCTGCCGCCCAATCCGGCTCAGATCAATGGGTTCGAAACGACCGCTACCTATCAGCCGAATGCCCGGTTCTGGATCCGTGCCAATTATCTCTTCATGAGCGGAGTCGAGAATTGGAGCGCTTCGCCTTACGGGCCGCCGCTGACGCAGACCTACTCGACGGCCCAGGCGGACCGACTCGGCTTACCTCTGGACAATTCCGGCAACTTCCCTCCGGGAACCTATGCCTTGATCGGCTGGCCCGAGCAGACCTTCTCCGGAATGGCCACCTACCAGCTCGAGAACGGGCTCGGGATGACCGTGGGCGGGCTCGTTTTCAGCGATATCTACCTCGGCTACGAGCACCAGGTACGGATTCCTCCCGAGTTTGTTCTCAACGCACAAATGTTCTACGCGAGACCCCAGTGGGAGGCTCGGCTCTATCTCTTCAATTTCACCGACGAACGCTACTGGCTCCCCAATGGCTTTGCCTTCAGTCGGGTTCGGACGCTCAACCTCGATACGATCTATCCGGGCTGGCCCTTCTGGATCGAGGGGACGGTGACCTGGAAGTTTTAGCGGGAACGAAGATTCTGCACCCAGGAGGATTTGAACCCCCAACCCCCGGGTCCGAAGCCCGGTGCTCTATCCGATTGAGCTATGGGTGCCGGAGAAAATCAGGCTGAGCGATTTTCCCTTTGCCGTCAAGACAGGGCAGTCGCTCAAAAGAAGACGCGGACCGTTCCCATGACCCAAAAGGGAAGCCCGATCAAGACCTTGTCGTAATTGTAAACCCGGTCTCCCTGGAAGCCGGTCCCGGTAGGGAACCAGTAGTGGTTGTCGGTCAGGTTGTAGATCTGCACCCGTCCCTCCCACCGCTTCGTCGCATAGAAGAGGCTCGCATTGAGGGTATAGTCGACGGGGATGCGGGTCGCATAGTCGTAGGAGAGGAACATCCCGCTCTGGATCCAGAGCCAGAAGGAGGCACCGAAACCCATGTCCGATTTGTAGGTGGCCATCGCGGTCCCATGTTCGTGCGGAAAGCCGATGAAAGGATATATTCCCGTCGGGAGCGTCGTGTAGGGATCGACGGGAAGATTGTATCTCGCCGCCGTCGCCGCCGAGTAATTCTGGATCACGGTGGGGCCGGTTTGAGCGGCGCTCTGGGTCCAAAATTCCTCGCCGGTCAGATAGTCGAATCCAAAGGTGTAGGTCCAGTTCCGATTCGGCTGATAGGTCCCGGCCAGCTCGGCGCCGAGCACG
>NZ_CABFUZ020000011.1 GCF_902143385.2 Methylacidimicrobium cyclopophantes | reverse complement strand
GGCTGCCGAAGGGGTGGAAGCCCAGCAAGGAATGAAAGAAACACCGGCTCCTTCGGCGAAAGAAGCTCTTGGGCCGAAGACGGGCCTCTACTTCGGGATATTCGGGGGAGCCGCCTTCGGTATGAGCAACGGGGTCAGCGCCCTCGACTCCCCGCCGCTTTTTTCCGCGGGGGGTCGGGCCACCCCCGGGACGGCCGCCGTCGGAGGAGTCCAGGTCGGATACAACTTTCGGGGGATCGCCCTTGATTCCTCCAAGAGCTATTGGCTGCAGCCCGCAGCCCAGTTCGAGGCTTTCTATATCGGCCAGGCCACCGAGAGCGGAAGCTTGAGCGGCGGAGTCTCCGGAGTCCCCGGGGTCTCTACCTACCAGTTTGGATCGAATTTGAACATGGGGGTCTTTCTCGTCGACGGGGTCGCGAAGTTCGTGACGCCGATCGGTCTAGTCCCCTATCTCGGGGGAGGGATCGGAGGTGCCTATTTGGCCTCGTCCGGCACGAGCTTTCTCGCACCGAGCGGTGCGGATCTTCTCTCCTCCGGGAGTTATTCCCAAGGGGCGTTTGCGGGCCAAGGACTGGTAGGGCTCCAGTACAACCTGAGCGAGCATTGGAGCATCTTTGCCGAATACAAGATTCTCTACATCAAAGAAACGCAGTTTTCCTACGGGATGACGACCGGCAATACGATGCTGATCAAATATCCCGAGTATTACAACATCGCCATCGCGGGTATCCGTTTTCAATTCTGAGCGGACTTTCCGATTCCGCCGGGAAGGCGATTTTCTTCGGCGGTTGCGCTGGTGCTCTGTTCGCCGAGCACCGTGAGGCTCTCATTCTGAAAGGCAACAGGGCACCGGCTCCGGAGGGATCAGTGATCGACGGCATCCTTCTCGTAGGAGATCCGGTAGAGAATGCCGTTGGCGTCGTCGGAAAAGAGCAGGCTGCCGTCCGGTAGGAAGAGGAGACCGACGGGACGGCCCCATGTCTTGGGATGCTCCCCTTCGCTCAGGAAGCCGGTCAGGAAGTCCTCATAGAATCCCTGGGGCCGATGGTCTTCGCCGAAGGGAACGAAGACGATCTTGTAGCCGGTCGGCTCGCTTCGATTCCAAGATCCATGGAACGCCACGAAAGCACCGTGAAGATAGCGTTCCGGAAATTGAGGTTTGCCCGACGGAAAGGCCAACCCGAGGGGAGCCGAATGGGATTGGAAGAGCACGTCCGGCGTTCGTGTCGTTTCGACGAGATTGGGCTTTTGCACATGATGATGAACGAGGAGTCTGGGATCGAGGAGGTGCGGGGAGAGGTAGGCGTAGGGCCAGCCGAAGAATTCGCCTTGCCGGACGCGCGTGAGATAGTCGGGAACGAGATCATCTCCGAGAAGATCGCGTTCATTGACGACCGTATAGAGGGTCCCCGTGCTCGGCTCGAAGGCCAGGCCCACCGGGTTGCGTAGGCCGGAGGCGAAGATTTCCGACTTTCCTTTCGGTAATGGGATTCGTACGAGGGAAGCTCTCGGAGCTGGCTCGACGTCGGCATTGCCGCGGGATCCAATCGCGACATACAGCCACCGTTCGTCGGGAGAAAGGGCGAGGGTCCGGCTCCAATGGCCTCCTGCCGGCAGAGAGACGATCCGCTCTCCTCGACCGCCGAGACGACGCTGCCCCCGTTGGTAGGAGAAGGCCAGGATCGCGTCGGTGTTCGCCACGTAAAAGCGGTTTTGGGAAAACACCATCCCGAAAGGGAGATTCAGACCATTTTCCGGGGTCGCGAAAACGGAGCCGCGCTCGGCGCTGCCGTCCTCCCGCAAGCCTTCGAACAAGCGAATCCGGCCGGCTTCGGATTCGGCGACGAGCACGGCTCCGTCGGGGGTAAGAGCAAGCCACCTCGGTTCTTCGAGATCGCGAGCAAATACGGAGACCTGAAAACCGGCGGGCAAACGAAGCGACGGCCGGCGGGGGGGAGGGACGATCGGCGGATTGTAGGTAGCGCTGGGCGTTGCAAAGGGTTTGGGCAGATCGGAGAGGCTGATGGAAATCGGAGTGGGCGTGAAGGCCTCCGGAAAGATCTCCCCAGCGCGGGCGGGCGAGATGACCGGGATCGTCAGCAGAGCGGTGAAGAAGAAGAAGGAGATCGGCGACCAAGAACGAGGATGGCTCATCGAGACGAGAAGGTTGCGATGGAAGAGGGAAGGGCGCCGGCCGTCATCGTTCCGCCGTAAAGGTGCCCATCAGCGTAGTCGTGGCGACGATGTGTCCTTCCATCGCCTTTTCCAAAGCCTTCCGATCCGCACCCGCCGGCAAGGCGAGAGGACTGTCCAGAGCAAAGAGCCGAAAGAAGTAGCGGTGGGTCCCGCTCGGGGGAGCTGGTCCGTCGTAACGATTGTCTCCGAAATGGTTCCGCCCGGTCCGGGCTTCCGCTGGCAACTCGCCGGGAGAGAGCTTCGAGGTAGTCGGCGGAAGATTCCAGACGAGCCAGTGAACGAAGGTGCCCCTGGGAGCGTCCGGATCGTCCATGATCAGTGCGAGCGCACGCGCTTGCGCCGGTACTTCGGTAATTCGGAGCTCCGGATTCCGATTTTGGTAGCGATACCCGCACTCCCGGGGCAACGGCTGGCCATTGGAAAAGGAAGGAGAGGTGATTTTCATAGCGAATGCGGAGAGAGGAGCAAGCCAGAGGGCGACGAACCAGAGGAATGCGAGACCTCGAAGTGACATCGCGGAAGCGATCTTGAATCAAAAAAGCCGCGAAGGCAATGGGCGATGGCGCGCGGTGCGAGCGGCTCAATTCTCTGCGGGCAAGAACGCCGGAGTTTGGTTCTTGCGCTGCCTCGTACCGGAAGGGTAGTCTGCCCCTCTCCGACCAAAGGAACGAGATGCGGTGCGCACTCCTTGCGATTCTTCTCCTCGGAATCCCCTTTTCGCAAGAGCTTTTCGCGGGGCTCGTCCAAACTTCCAAGGGGACTCGGCTTTCCATCTTAGAACGATCGCTCCCGGAAGACCCGAAAAAGGAGGCCGGTGGCAAGATGGTTGCGGAGAGCGGCGGGAAGGACAAAACAACGCCGATAGCGGTTGCAAAGAACGGTGCCCCGAAGGGGAGAGTGAAGATTCGCTCTATCGCGAGCAGCCGAGTGAAAAACAGGGAGCGATCGCCGGCTGCAGCCGATGCCGTCGCCTCCCGCGATAAGTCGCGTCCCCAGCCTCGGGTGGCTCGGCCGTAGATCGGCGGAATCCACCCGCAGGAAATCGCGCCCAGGCACCCGGTTCATTCGTTCGCAATCACCGATTGCTTTCTTTGCTATTGAAGAGCAGACTATAAGTTAAGGGGGGATGGGATGATAAGATTTCTTGTGGCTATGGCTCTGACCTTAGCGATCGGGCTTCCCGCGTCCTTCGGATCCGTTGGAGTGATGCAGACCACCAAGGGAGTGCGCTTGACCATTCTTCCGGTGATGGGGGCGACTCGGGAAGAGGCGCCGCCTCCG
>NZ_CABFUZ020000010.1 GCF_902143385.2 Methylacidimicrobium cyclopophantes | reverse complement strand
GTGATCGGTCGAAAACACCCAACGCCTCCACCACGGAAGCTCGACGTGGTGCCCGTGATGACCCGCTTCGTGCTCGGCGAGCGTGCCCTCGCCTCCGTGCGGCCGTGCTGTCTTTTGACTCTGCTCGTCCATGTCGTGGAACACTCCCTTTCGCTCTTCGATGAATTTTCGGGGCGGAACCATAATCCGGTCGCCCCCTACCCCTACAAGTGAATTCTTTCCATCCGGGCTGACAAGAACTTTCTACCGCACTTGTCCTAACAAGCTTAGCACCAATCTCCTCCAGGCTCCGTCGCAGGCGCGCCCCGAAAAGCGGCCTTTGGAGGAATATTGCCTCGGGGTTTTCCCGGTCCCACACGGGACCCGCTCGCCTTTCGCTCGCTCCGGCGTCAATTCTCTTTCTTCTTCCCCTTCTCGCCGCTAAGCGTTCGCAGCTCCTCGATCTTCCAAGGAGCGGCGTGGCTAGCGATTTCCGCCCGGACCGCCTTTACCTCGTCTTCGGAAACGGCGGACGCATGATTGCCCCAGGACTGTCGTAAAAAGGTCAGGATCGCCGCGATTTTGGCATCGCTCAGCGTCTTCTGCCACGCCGGCATCATCCCGTTGTAGTCGGCCCCCGCCACCTTGACCGGCCCCTGAAGACCTCCGAGCACGATCGCCGCCAGCAGGCGTGGATCCCCGTCGACCCATTCGGAGCCGGCCACCGGTGGAAACTGACCGCTCATCCCTTGACCGGTGGGTTGATGGCAAGCGGCGCAGTTCGCCTGATATTGCTCTCGACCGACCTCAAGCGGGCTTGCTGCCGCAGGCTTTGGGGCGGCAGCACCCGCTTTCCCCTCCGCCACGCCGGCCGCGGCGGCTCGCGGGAGTCCGGCCAGATAGCCGTTTGCATCGTAGACGTCCCAACGGAAGCCACCGTCGTACCGGAAGAAAAAAGCAGCTGCGAAGAGCAGGGCGATCGTGGAAAACACCCAAAATGCGCAGGGGATGCGCTCTTCGGGCTCGACGTCGCCAGCGATCTTCACGGACGGATCTTCCAGATTCATGGCGTCTTGCCCGCCTCCGTCGGCGGCACCCGCTTGAGAGAGAGCAGATAGGCCGCCAGCGCCCGTGCCTCCGGCTTCGGCACTACTTGGAACCCGGGGGGAGGCGCATCCCGGCCAGAGAGAGGAAGAGAATCGGGCAGCGGAGTTCCCAAGAGCGGGACACGTGCAAAGAGATAGCGGTAAGAGGGCATCACGGAGCCCGGATAGATCGCCCGGGGATCATACAAGAGGCGATAGTACCAGCGGACATCGCTCCGGCGTTCTCCCACATCGGCTAAATCGGGCCCGAGCCGGAGCACGCCCAGCGGGACGATATGATCCTCTAGGTAATCCGACGGCACGGTACGGCGGGCCCCCCAACCTCGGGCGATATCCGACCCTAGGTTCGCCGGTCGCACCACCTGCGTGTGGCAGGAAGCGCATCCGTTGGCCGCGTAGACCTCCGCGCCGACGGCAACGCGCCCGAAAGGCGCTCCCGCCCCCGAGGGAGCCGTCGGCCCAAGCTTTCGCAGGGGCATCCAGACGAAAAGAACCCATCCGAGCCCTGTCGCCAGGAGGATCCCTAAGAGCATCGACTTCGCTCCTCTCACGACGTCTGCACTCCTTCCAATGGGACGCCCGCAGGAGTCTCCTTTTTTCCCCCACGACGAGTCGATCCGCTTTCCACGACGAGCCAAAGAAGATGTAAGCCGAAGACGGCATGAGCCGCCAACAGGAACAGCGCCGGAGCGGCCGCACTTCGGAGGAAGGGGAGAAGCAGCACGATCACCTCATGGATGAGAACGTCGGGATCGTCGAGCGCGACACCTTGAAAGAGTCCTCCGGCGGCAAGCAGGCCCACCAGAAAGCAGATCCCGTAGGCGCTAAGCAAAAAGTGCGCCTTGGCCAAGACCGGAGAGGGCCAAGCTCGACCCAAAGCCCGCGGCAAAAGCGCATAGAGCAGGGCAAAGAAAGTCATGCCCAAAAAACCGTACAGGAAGAGCGCAAGCTGCGCCTCTTCCAAGACGGTGTAGTGGACATAGCGGCTCCAGACAGGAAGGACCAACAGAGCTCCCAGTGCGGCGGCCGCCAAGAAGGCCGCGACGCCGAATCGCAAGAAGTGCCAACCGGGATCCCAGCCGGACTCATCCGCGGGCCGACGGCGGGCC
>NZ_CABFUZ020000009.1 GCF_902143385.2 Methylacidimicrobium cyclopophantes | reverse complement strand
GTCGTAGGCTAGGGAAAGAAGGAGCTCTTTCGGGGCTGCTGCGACCGCCAAGAGAAAACCGGTCGAAGGAAGCCATTCTTTTCCAAGCCAGCGGGAAGTCGACATTCGAGAGGAGAGAAAACTGAGCTAGAACGGGGAGAATGGCAACTGCTTTGGGGTACGCTTCGCTTCAAAACGTCTCTACGGCGGAGCGCTTGGCACGATCGAGCGTCGGTCGGCTCGCCTTCTCGGGTGAGAGAGAGTCCGCGCGCAACCGGCCGACTCGGGCATCGAGATCGACGAATCGTTCCAGGGAAAAGGGGATCGGGGAGGCGAGGCGCCGCCGATAGATTTCGATCCTCCTTTCGGCTGCCGCACGCACGGAATCGGGCAAACCGGCGAGGCGCTCGGCGGCCTCGACCCCGAGCTGCGGCCGATGGCAGACGAGCAGGAGATCGTTGCCGGCTCGAAGTGCGAGCTCGGCGGCGTCCGGCAACGAGTAGAGGGTCGTGATCGCCCCCATATCGAGATCGTCGGTCACGAGAAGGCCGGGATAGCGCCACTCTTGCCGTAAGATCCCTTCCACGACCGCAGGGGAGAGAGAGCTGGGCAAGCCGGATGGGTCGAGATTCGGGCAGCGCACATGGCCGATCATGAGCGAGTCGCAATCCGGAAGGAGATCGCGGAAGGGTTGCCACTCTTCGGCTTCGAGCTGGGCTCGCGTCCGTTCCAAGACGGGGAGCGCTTCGTGGGGGTCGACGCGCGCAAAAGTGTATCCCGGAAAGTGCTTCCCGCAGGAAAGAATTCCTTCTGCCCGCATTCCTTCCAAAAAGGCGGCCGCAAACCGGGAGACTTCCGCCGGACTGCGGCCATAGCATCGGTTCCGGAGGGAGTTGTCCGCTTCCTCATCCACGCCGAGGTCCAAAACGGGCGCAAGGTTCCAGTTGAGCCCGAAAAGGCGAAAGAGTCGGCCGGTGAGGGTGCCGTGGCGCTGCACAAGGGACAGATCTCCCCGTTCCCACAAATCCCGAGCGCTAGGGGGCTCGTTTCCAATCTGCCGCAAGCGAGAGACGCGTCCTCCCTCTTGATCCATCGCAAAGAAGGGCGGGAAGGGCAGAAGTCGGCGCAACTCGTCGAGGAGTGCTCGGAACTGCTCGGGGGAGCGGAGGTTCCGGCTGAAGAAAATAAAGCCCGATGGGCGGATGGCCGCCACGAGCTCACGAGTGGTCGAATCTACCTCCTGGCCGGGGATGCCGAGGATGAGAAACTTTCCGCCGTCGGCTAGCGAGAGGGACATCGTTGGGTATCCTCTTCTTTCGGAGATGTTGTCCGATCGCCCCCAGATCGATAGAGTGAGGGGGGCATCGGCCTCCGTAAAGGAAACGGGCTTCTACCGGCGTCCGCTTCCCGGACATGAAGAAGCGATTGCGCGCCATCTACTCCGGCAGGGTCCAAGGGGTCGGCTTCCGAGCAACGGTGGCACGCCTCGCGCGCCACTTTCCTCTGGAAGGAGCGATCTGGAATCGGAGGGACGGCCGAGTGGAGTTGGTCGTGGAAGGAGAGCAAAGCGCGATTGCCGGCTTGCTCGATGCCATAAGGGACACTCACCTCGCTCCGTGGATCGATTCCGTCGACGTGCTCTGGGAAGAACCTACCAACCAATTGCGCGGCTTCTCCATTTCCTGGGAGGAAGACCTCCACTCAGGATGTTGACTCTCTTTTCGCCTCCAATTCCTTCCGAACCCTCTTAGCCGCTTCCACCATGTGACGGAGGGAGGGGACGACTTCCGCCAAATTCCGAGTTTTGAGGCCGCAATCGGGGTTCACCCAGAGGGCCGACGCAGGAAGCACGGCCAAAGCCCGCCGGATTCTTTCGGCGATTTCTTCCACGGAAGGGATCCGCGGCGAATGAATATCCCATACGCCCGGCCCGATCTCGTTGGGATAGCGGAAATGGGCGAATGCGCGGAGCAATTCCATGTTCGACCGGCTGCTCTCGATCGAAATCACGTCGGCATCGAGGGCGGCGATCGCATCGATGATATCGTTGAACTCCGAGTAGCACATGTGCGTGTGGATCGCCGTGCCATCGGCGGCTATGCTGGAGCTGAGCCGGAACGCCTCGACAGACCAGGTGAGATAATCGGGCCAATCGGCTCTCCGCAACGGTAGCCCTTCCCGCAGAGCGGGTTCGTCGATCTGAATCACCGACAATCCGGCTTTTTCCAAATCGGCGACTTCGTCCCGAATGGCGAGGGCAATTTGACGAGCCGTGACCGATCGGGGCTGGTCGTCGCGAACGAAGCTCCATTGCAGAATCGTGATCGGTCCCGTCAACATCCCTTTCACCGGCTTTTTCGTGAGCGATTGAGCGAACTGCGACCAGCGCACGGTCATCGGCTTGGGTCGAGAGACGTCCCCGAAGATGATGGGCGGCTTGGTGCAGCGGGAGCCGTAGCTTTGGACCCATCCCCCTTCGGTGAAGGCGAAGCCGGCGAGCTGTTCCCCGAAATACTCCACCATGTCGTTGCGCTCGAATTCTCCATGCACGAGAACGTCGAGGTCTACATCCTCTTGGAGAGCGATGACTCGACGGATCTCCCCTTCCAAGAAGGAGTCGTATTGCTCCGTCGTCAGCCCGCCGGTGCGCCACCTCGCTCGAGCCTTCCGCACCTCGGGTGTTTGGGGGAAAGAACCGATCGTCGTCGTTGGAAGGAGAGGCAACGGATTGCGGCTCCGCTGCGCTTTTTTTCGGGTCGGATAGGGGCTCGTTCTCTGGAGATCCAGGGGACCCACCGCAGCAACCCGCCGTGCGACAGCCGGATCGTGAACCCGACCGCTCCGCCGTCGGGCATCCTGGATTCGCCGGTTTTCCTCCAAGGTGGAGAGCGAAGCCGGATCCTGGACGGCTAGGCGCGCCAAATCCACCACTTCGTGGAGCTTTTCGTAGGCGAAGGCAAGCCAGCTCCGGAACTCGGGGTCGAGGCGCTTTTCCCCTTCCAAGCTCACCGGGACATGGAGGAGGGAGCAGGAGGGTGCGATCCAGAGGCGATCGCGCCCCAAGACCGCCAGCGCTTGCTCGATGGAGCGGAGGGACTCGGAGAAGTTGTTTCGCCAGACATTTCGTCCGTCGACGATTCCGAGGGAGAGGATCATGCCTGTAGGAACGGCGGCAAGGACGCTGTCGAGCTCGGCACCCCCGCGCGTGGCATCCCAATGCACCGCGTCGACCGGCAGCGAGAAGACCGTTTCGAGATTGTCCCTCAAAGGACCGAAGTAGGTGGCCAAAAGAAGCTTGAGCCTGGGAGCCGAGGATCGAAGCCCGCTGTACGCGACGGTCAAAGCGTGTTGGAAGGAAGGCGAAAGGTCGAGCACGAGCGCAGGTTCGTCGATTTGGATCCATTCGCAGCCTAGCTCGTCGAACTTTCGGAGGATTTCCTGATAGACCGGGAGCAGTGCGGGAAGGAGGGATGCCGCGTCCTCATTGCCTTCCATCTTGGAAAGGCGCAGAAAGCTGATCGGCCCCAGCAGCACCGGCTTGGCGGGAAAGCCGGACTGCCGTGCCTCAAGAAACTCGGTGAATGGTTTCCGGGAGGAAAGACGAAAGGTTTGAGCCGGCTTCAGCTCGGGAACGATATAATGATAGTTGGTATCGAACCACTTGGTCATCTCCATGGGCGGAATGCCTCGGGAGCCGTGCTCGTGCTCACGCTCCAGGAGACCGCGAGCCATCGCAAAAAACTGATCGACGGAGACCTCCTCGCCGACGGAGCCGAATCGGCTCGGGACCGCACCCACGAGCGCCGCCGTGTCGAGGACATGGTCGTAAAGGCTGAAATCGCCTGTAGGAATCCAACGGATTCCCGCGGCTTTTTGGCGGGTCCATGCTTGGCGGCGGAGTTCGGCGGCCGTTTGCAGGAGAGCCTCTAGAGTCGAGTCCCCTTTCCAATAGGATTCGAGAGCGCGCTTAAGCTCGCGGTTGGGGCCGATCCGGGGATATCCTAGATTGTGGGTGCAAAGCTCCATGACGGGCCATTAGCAGAGTGATCGGGGAATCGCAAGGAACGTTTTCGGAGGAGGGAGCCCTTTGCTGCGGGAAATGAAAGAAGCTGGGGAAGAGCGAGTGAGGGTGCCCGGCCATCGAAATCAAAGAGAACCATGAGCATTCGGGAGATCCGGGAGCTGCTCGCCGGATCGGCGTTGCGTCCACGACGGCGATTCGGGCAGAACTTTCTTCACGATCGGAATCTGGCTCGCTGGATCGTCGACGCTGCCTTGCAGGGCCTTTCGAAGCCGTGGCGTGCGTGGGAAGTGGGCCCCGGATTGGGAGTTCTCACGAAACTCCTCCTGGAGCGGGGTGCCGAGGTTGAGGCGGTCGAGATCGATCGGGGATTGGCGGAGCTTCTGCGGGCTCGTTTTGCCGAAGAACCTCGCTTCCGCCTTTGTGAAGGAGATGTCTTGCGAGCGGAATGGCCCGAGCCGGCAGCCGATCGGGTGTTGATCGGCAACCTTCCTTATTCGATTTCCGGACCCTTTCTGGCCACCCTCTTTCGCCGGGAGGCGCAGTTCCGGCGCATTGTCGTCACCCTTCAGCGCGAGGTGGCCGAGCGGCTCGTGGCGGGCCCGAGGCAGCGGGCCTACGGCAGCCTTTCTATCCTGGGGCAGTCTTGTTTTCGCATCGAGATTCGGAAACGATTGCCTCCGACCGTATTCTATCCCGCTCCGAAAGTAGAGTCGTCAGTGGTTTGCATGGAGCCTTTGGCGGCGGCACCCATAACCCGGGCGGAACGGGAAAGCTTTTGCTCTTTCGTGCGCGAGGCGTTTCAGCAGCGGCGCAAAAGGCTGGGGAGTCGCTTCTGCTTGGAGGAATCGCGGCGTCCGGAGGAGCTGTCGGTTGCCGAATGGGTCGATCTCTTTCGCCGATGTCGGCGGAATGGCTTCGCCGGCGGGGATCGGCCAAAAGGCCGACGGGATCTTTTGGTTTGACCCGATGGAGGAGAAAGTCTATAAATCAAGGGAAAATGTTACCGGACACGCTTGCGGTGATAGTAGGAATGCTAGCCGCTTCCTAAGGAGGCGCGGGTTCGGTTCGTAGCAGCGTCAGGAAACGAGTCCCCGTCTTTCTCCCGAAAGAGCGGGGGTTTTTGTTTATGGAACAAGGCAATTTCCCCGAAAAGGAATCGGAACGACGAATGCGGCATACGATTTCGGTGCTCGTGGCAAACCGATTCGGGGTGTTGACCCGAATCGCGGGTCTGTTCAGCGGTCGAGGGTACAACATCGACACCTTGAACGTCGGGCCGACCCACGACGAGAAAGTTTCGCGGATGACGATTGTCGTGAAGGGGGATGACAAGGTGTTGGACCAGGTCACCCGGCAGTTGAATAAGCTCGTGGACGTCATTGCGGTGCAGGATTTTCGTGAGGGAGAATATATCGATCGGCAGTTGATCTTGGTGAAGGTCAGGAGCACGGAACGGTCCCGGGCGGAGCTGATGCAGATCTGCGATATCTTTCGCGCGAAGATCGTGAATGTAGAACCTGCCGATTTGACCATTGAAATCACCGGCGACGAGGGCAAGGTGGAGAAGTTCCTCTACTTGATGAGGGCTTTCGGAATTCTCGATATCTCTCGGACGGGAAAGATCGCCCTGCCGAGATAAGGAAGAAGAGAGGGAGGCTGCGGAACACGTTTATGGCTGCTCAGATCTATACGGAAAAAGAAGCGAGTCTCGCCCCGTTGCAGGGTCGAGTGTTTGGAGTCATCGGGTTCGGGTCCCAAGGCCATGCTCATGCGCTCAACCTGCGGGACAGCGGGGTGGAAGTGATCGTGGGGCTTCCCGAAAGGAGTCGCTCGGTGCGCGTCGCGGAAGAGCTGGGTTTCTCCGTCCATCGGAGCGCGGAGGTGGCGGAAAGAGCCGATCTGCTCTTCCTCGCGGCTCCCGATCTGGTGATTCCCGACCTCTATGCGGCCGAAATCGCCCCCCGGCTCCGTCCGGGCCAGACGCTGGGCTTTGCTCACGGTTTTTCCGTGCATTATCGGACGATCACCCCTCCGGAGAATGTCGACGTGATTATGGTTGCTCCGAAGGGACCCGGCCATATCGTGCGGCGGGAGTTTACGCAAGGCAAAGGGGTGCCCGCTCTGGTCGCCGTCGCGCAGAATCCTTCCGGGAAAGCGCTGGCCAACGCGCTCGCTTGGGCTGCCGGCATCGGGGCGGCGCGCGCCGGCGTCATCGAAACCACCTTCCGCGAAGAGACGGAGACCGACCTCTTCGGCGAGCAGGCGGTGCTCTGCGGAGGGATGACGGCGCTCGTGCAGGCGGGCTTCGAAACCTTGGTGGAAGCCGGCTATCAGCCCGAGATGGCCTATTTTGAATGCCTGCACGAGATGAAGTTGATCGTCGACTTGATGCAGGAAGCGGGGATCTCCGGGATGCGTTTTTCGATTTCGGAGACCGCAAAGTGGGGAGATGTGACGGTCGGCCCGCAAATCATCGATGAACATGTGCGGCAGACTATGCGCAAGGTCCTAGGCCGCATTCAGGACGGGAGCTTCGCGCGGGAATGGATCGCGGAGGCTCGGGGCGGAAAGAAGCGTTATCAGGAACTGCTCCAGCAGGGAGCAAATCACCCGATCGAACAAGTGGGCGCGCGGATGCGCTCGCTGATGCCGTGGCTGAAAAAACGGGATGTTTCTGGGGTCCAGGCGGCCTACGAGAGGGGTGGAGGGAAGGCGGAGTGAGATGAAATCTTCCAATCGAGTCGTCGTCTTCGATACCACGTTACGGGATGGAGAGCAGTGCCCCGGGGCGAGCATGACGCCTCGCCAGAAGCTCGAAGTAGCCCGCCAGCTGGCGCGACTGGGTGTCGACGTGATCGAGGCGGGATTTCCGGTGATCAGCCAAGGCGATTTCTCCTCGGTTCGGGAGATCGCCGAGCAGATCGAGGGTCCAAAGATCTGCGGGCTGGCTCGTTGCATTCCGGCGGATATCGATGCGGCTGGGGAAGCGCTGCGGCCGGCCGGCCGGCGCG
>NZ_CABFUZ020000008.1 GCF_902143385.2 Methylacidimicrobium cyclopophantes | reverse complement strand
GGCTTCGAGGATCCGCCGGTCGTCGGTGGCCACCACGACCTCGCGCATCCTTCGGCAGCGGATCGCAGCCTCCCAGACCCATTGGACCAACGGCTTTCCTGCGACCGGGGCCAGCGGCTTGCCGGGAAAGCGGGTCGATGCCCAACGCGCGGGAATCACCAGAACCGCCTGCTCCGTCATGAGAGTCTCTTCGGATTTCTCCTCAAGCCCGATTGACCCTTTCCAGGATCCAATCCGTCGCCGCCCGCAGGGAAGGAGCGATATGGTCGGCCAAGCTTTGGGCCCAGCGCCGCGCTCGAAGAGCCTCTTTCTTCGGCTCTTTTGCCGCGAGGAGTATGGTCCGGCAGCCGGCATTTCGACCACAGAGCACATCGGCGATTCGGTCCCCGACGAAAAAGGATCGGTCCAGAGCGACCCCGAATTCGTGGGAGGCACGCCAGAGCAAGAGCGGAGAGGGCTTGCGATCTCCCCATGGATCGTCGTCGGGAGCAGCGAAGGAGAGATAGATCTTGGAGAAAAAGGGAGCGCCCAACCGGTTTACGATGGCTTGGTTCACCGCGGAAACCTCGTCCGGACGAATCCATCCCCGTCCGACGCCCGATTGATTGCTGACCAGGAAGAGGAGGAAGCCTGCGGCTTTGAGCCGGGCGAGGCTTTCCCGCGCTCCTTCGGCGAGCACGACCTTTTCCGGGTCGCCGAGGTAGGGGACATTGTCGATCAGGGTATCATCTCGATCGAAAAATACGGCCCGTTTCGTCATGGGAATGCGGCGAGGTGGGCCCGGAGCTCCTCCGGAGAGACCGTTGCCGTACCGAGCTTTCCAACCACGATGCCCGCCCCGAGATTGGCCAGCTTCGCGGCCTCCCAGGCCTCCGAGCCCGCAGCCAGCGCAAGCGAAAAGAGGCAGAGGGAAGTGTCACCGGCTCCCGAAACGTCGAAGACTTCGCGCGCGGCGGTCGGAATCCGATGGCTTCGACTCTTTTCATCGAGCAAAAGCATTCCTTCTTCTCCGAGGGTAACAAGCAGATGGAGGCAGCCCCAACGTTCTTGCAGAAGCCGAGCCGCTTTCTCGACGGAGGCGAGGCCCTCCTCGGAATCTTCCACGCCGCTCAGCGCGAGGGCTTCGGAGCGGTTCGGCTTGAGGACGCTGACCCCTTTCCAGGAGAGGCGATTGTGGGTATGAGGATCGGCTGCGGTGAGCTTCCCGGCCCGCGCAGCCTCTTCCAAGACAAAGTCGACGATCTCTTGATCGAGAAGGCCCTTGGCGTAGTCTTCGAGAAGAATGAGATCGCAAGCGGGAATGGCTTGTCGCAGAAACTCGAACAGCTCCCTCCGAGCGGGTCCCGGCAAGGGATCTCTCGTTTCCCTGTCGACTCGTACGATCTGCTGCTGCCTGCCGAAGACCCGCGTTTTGAGCGTCGTCGGTCTTCCGGGAATTCGCCAAATCCCACGGACATCGCAGCCCGCGTCCTTTAGCCCCCGGACCAGCTCATCCCCTGCAGGGTCATCGCCGACCGCTCCGCAGAGAGTCACATGGTGCGAGAACTCAAAAAGATTCCGAGCGACATTGGCAGCACCTCCCGGGAAGCGGGAGCAGCGTTGCACTTCCACGACCGGGACAGGAGCTTCCGGGGAGAGTCGCCGGACGCGCCCCCAGAGAAATTCATCGAGCATAAGGTCGCCGATCACCAACGAGCGGAGGCTCCGGAAGCGAGTGAGCAGCAGATCGAGTCGATCGGCAGCGAGGGACACGCAGGCAACGCGTAACGCAAGGATCTTTTTCTGTCAAACGACATCTCCTTTTCCTATGGAGATGGGAGCAGACCAAGAGGGAAGAGGAAGCATTCCGATCCGCACAAGGCGGATTCCGGACCTGGCGAAGAGAGCGCTCTTCTCCGAAGGAGTCGGGGTTGGGATCGTCGATCCGCCGGCAGGTCGCTTTCGCCCGGGGAATTGGAAACAGTCGGCGAGCCGGGCGATGGGATTTTCCGGACCGCCTGTCGGGGCGAGAACTATCGGCTCATCCAGGAGTGAGCCTGCGTGAGTCTTCTTCCGGAACGGCTTCCCCGTTTCGGTGCTTTTTCCCGGATCGGATCCGCGCGAAGAGGCTTGCGTGGCCGACCATTCTTTTCAAGGATTCCGGTCTAGATTCATCCTGCTGCAAAAGGAGCTTTCTACGTTGCCCACGATTGCGTATCTCGGTCCGGAGCATACCTTCTCCCATCTCGTCGCCCGAAAGCGATTCCCCGAAGGCCGGCTCATCCCCTGCGTGTCGATTGCAGAGGTGATCGCCTTCGCGGAGGTCAGCCAAAATCATCTCGGCCTCGTTCCGATCGAAAACTCCTCTGGGGGGATGATCCTGGAGACGGTGGACCGTCTTTTAGAGGAAGCGCAGCCGCTCTTCATTCACGAGGAGCTCGCTCTTCATGTCCGACTGGCGCTGATCGGGCATCCCGGGGAAGCCCCCGTCGTCGTCTTTTCCCATTGGGCTCCCCTCGGCCACTGCCGCCGGTGGGTCGAGGAGCGCTACCCTGGGATCGAGCTGCGGGTCGCCGAAAGTACGGCCGAGGCGGCCAGGCTGGCGGCGAAGACTCCGAGAGCGGCCGCCCTCGCTACCCGCGAGGCGGCTGCGGCGACCGGTCTTGCCGTGCTCCACTATCCTGTGGAGGAAGGAATCGTCAATCTTACTCAGTTCGTTCTCCTGGGCCGAGGCAAACCAACTCCCGGCGGCAGGGAGACGAGCCTTGTTTTCTCCCTCCCTCAGGAGCCGGGCAGTCTTTGCTCGTTCTTGGAGGCGTTTCGCACGGAGAAAATCAACCTGAAGCGGATCGTTTCTCGACCCGTACCGGGTCAGCCGAACACCTACGTCTTCTTTGTCAGCTTGGAAGGCAGCGACGAGGAGCCTCCGATGGAGCGGGCGCTCAGGAAGGCCGAGCAGCGAGCCTTGCGTTGTCGCTCTCTCGGCTCTTATCCTGTCCTGGCTCCTTATGATTCGTAGTGCTCGGCTCCCCCGCTCCGATCCCTTTCCCGGCTCCGGACGTCCCCGGCTTGAGGACATCTTCCCAAGGGATCGTGAAGCTGTCGTTCGAGAGAAAGAAAGAGGAGGGCGGATTCGGCGCCTTTTCATCCTCGGGGTGGTGGACCTCTTTCCCCAATGTTGGATCTTCGGGCTGCGTCTGCCGAATGGAGATCCGGGTTCCTCGTTCGACGAGCTCATAGAAGCGCTCCGCATCTCTGCCGGTTAAATGGAGACACCCATGGGTCTTTGGCGTCGACCAGAGGAATCCTTCGTGGAAGCCGTATCCGGGGGAAAACCCGACCCAAAAAGGCATCGGATACCCGACAAATTTCCAGCCGGGTGTCTTATCCGGCGGGCCGGCCACCTTGATTCCTTCGACCGCCTGGCCGTTCTTCACCCAGAATCCGTACTTCCCTGACCGGCGCCGTTTCGCTTTTCCCGTGACGTGGAAGACTCCCGTGGGAGTGATGTGACCGGGCTTGCCCGAGCAGGTGGGAGCTACCAGCAGAGGGCGATCCCCTTCCAGGACGTAGACGACCCGGCTGACGAGAGAGACTTTGACAATCCGCTTGGGAGAGGACGGCCGTACTCGATGGTGAGCGCCACCCGTCCAGGAAGCGGGATGTTGTTTCCTTGGCGCCGAGGCGTAGGCAACGGAAAGCGCGAGCGCGAACAAGGATAAGGCGGCGGCGAGAGTGGACGAGGGATGCCGAAAGGTGCGCATCGTCTCTACGATTCGAGCTTTTTTACCTGATTCGACCGCTCCGAGGAAGAGGAAAACCGACATCGGCTTCCTCCGGGTTCCGCTCTCTCCGTGAGGAGGCATGGGCCATCCCGCCGAGGAATGTCTTTCCGATCCGTTTAGAAAAGACGATGCAAAATTAATTAGATCTTCATAATCGGTCCCTTTACGATAGGAGATCTCCGCAAGACGACTTCGCCGACGCTCCTCTCCGGCTTGAAGACTCGTCGGAAGGCGGCAAGGACATGTCACTTGCGAACCCATGGGTCTTCCTTGCTCTCTGGATGGGGGCTGCCTTTCTGGCGGCCGTGGTCGCCCTCCACTTCCGCGTCTCCGTGGCTCTGATGGAGGTGCTGATCGGGATCCTGATGAGCCACTTGCTCAAGCTCGCCGAGCCGACGGAATGGATGGTCTTCCTAGCCAGGCTTGGAAGCGTGACGCTCGCGTTCCTCGCCGGAACCGAGATCGATCCGGTCGTCTTTCGCCGCCAAGCCCTTTCCAGCCTCTCGATCGGCATTCTCTCCTTCCTCTTCCCGTTCGGATTGGTCTATCTGATAGCCCATTTCGTCCTGGGCTGGAACGTAGCGCAGTCGCTCATCGCCGGGATCGCCCTGGCCACCACCTCGGTGGCGATCGTTTACACGGCCGTCGTCGAAAAGGGGATGGAAGCGACCCGTTTCGGTCAGCTTCTTTTATCGAGCTGCTTCGTGACCGACTTCGGATCGGTCTTATTCCTCGGCCTCTTTTTTACCCACTGGTCTTGGAACTCGCTCTTCTTGTTGATGCTCGCTCTCGTGATCCTTGCGGCGTTGCCGTTCTCCTTCGAGCCTCTGCTTCGCTGGCTGCGACGGAGCCCGGTCAGCGAGCCCGAAATCAAGTTTCTTTTTTTCGCTCTCTCCGTTCTTGGAGCGCTCGCCTCGGTTGCGCAGACCGAACCGGTGCTCCCGGCTTATGTCGCGGGCGTTCTCGTCGCCAAATCCTTTGCAACCGACCGGCAGCTGGTGCGGCGCATGCGCTCGCTCGCCTACGGATTGCTGACCCCCTTCTTTTTCATGAAAGCGGGCTTTCATATTTCCCTGCATACGCTTCTCTACGGGGCGCTCCCCATTCTCTTGTTTTTCTCGATCAAGTTTTTGAGCAAGATGGTCGCCGTCTGGCCGACCCTTCGCGTACTCCGGGTCTCCCATCGAGAAGCGCTCTTCGGCTCCCTGCTGACCAGCGGAGGACTGACTTTCGGCCTGATCGCCGCTCACTTTGGAATCCACAACGGAATCTTAGCCCGGGATCAATATTCGGAGGTGACGATCGCGATTCTTTTGAGCACGCTTCTTCCCGTCCTAGGGGCGAGCCGTCTTTTCCCTCACGTCAGCGCAATGAGAGAGCGACCGGAGGAGAAGCTCACCAAGCCGGGAGAGTTCGAAGAAGAGGGATGATCTCCCTCGCGCGCTTCGCGAGAGGCCGTTTTTGCTGGCGGTGCCCGAGAAGCGAGGGATATTCTCGCCCGCTGAAGGAAGCCCAGGCTTCGGAGATAGCCGGGAGACTATGATGCGCTCGGCTCCGCTTCGAAAAAAAAGGAAGACTCTGGGGAAGAACTCGTCATGCCGGATCGCACACTCATCCGGAGGCTGCGTCTCGCCTCGCTGCTCGAAGGTTTTACATTGCTCTTGCTCCTCTTCGTGGCCGTTCCCGCCAAGCACCTCTTCGGCCACCCAATGGCCGTCCGGGTGATCGGCTCTGTCCACGGTCTTTGTTTTCTCCTCTTTCTCTGGAGCCTGGTGGCCGCCGTCTCCGCCGGGGGCTGGTCTCGGGGCGAGATTTTCCGTATCCTTTTGGGGAGCTTCCTTCCCTTCGGAGTCTTCGTAAATGCCCCGCTCCTCAAACGGAAGGAGCTGATTCCCGAGGTGAGCGAACTTGGGGAGGAAGAACGTTGAATTACCTCTGGATCGAGGCCTTGCACGTTGCGGCCGTCCTGATCTGGATCGGCGGCCTCTTCACCCAATCGATCGTGCTCGCGGCGCTTGCACGGTCCCAAGTAGACTCTTCTTTCGGTCCTTTGATCTCCTCGATACGGCGCTGGGACGGCCGCGTAACCGTGCCAGCAATGCTTTTGACCTGGGCGCTCGGGATCACATTGGCCGCGCTCAGCGGGAGCTTCAGCAAGAGCTGGCTCTCAGGGAAGCTGGTGTTGGTGATTCTGCTCTCCGGCCTGCATGGTATGCAGATCGGAATGCTCCGCCGCTTTTCGTCCAAACCCGCTGTCCGGATCCCGGACTTCGTCCGTTGGTTCCCCGGCCTGATCGCAGCATCGGTGCTGGCGATTGCGATTCTCGTGGTTGTGAAGCCTGGTTAGTCTGCCCGCTTCGCGGAAGTCCGCATTCCAAAGGCATCGCCGCTCGATCTACCCGATCGGAGTCGACCGCAACGGGGCGATTCCCCGTCAAAGGGGGACACTCCAAACGAGGAGAGGCCATTCCGTTTACCCTTGGAATGAAGGCGGAGGATACTCGACGGGGAGAACCTGCGTACGAGAGATTGGATCGACGAACCGGTAGTAGAGCCAGACGGCCGCCGGGATGCAGAGGCCCAGAAGGATCCAATGGACGAGCAGAGGATGCTTGGTGCCTGAAAGGGCGAGCGGCCAGAGGCCGAGGATGGCCGCTGCGATCCGGCAGCCGTGTCGTTGTGTCGCCGTGAGGACGCTCACCGCTTGGCCTTCGGAGGTATAGACGCGGAGGCCCAACCAGACTTTCCCTTGAGTGGCTCCGGTGGAGCTTCTCTCCAGTAAAACGAAGTAGCACCAGGGGCCGATGAGAAAGGCCAGAGGCAAGGCGATTGTTCGAAAGATCGGGATCGCCGCATGGTGGCCGGCCAGATAATAGGCCGCGGCGAAACCTTCGAGTTGAAAGAAGATCAACGCAGAGAAATAGGCGGCGAGCGCATCGATCACGTCTGCCGTCAGTCTCCGTCGCCAGTAGTATCGAACCATGCCGTCTCCCCTCGGGCCTGCGCTTTCCATTATTGTTCTAATTTACTCGGCATCGTTTCTTCTTGCCAGAGTGGAATGTCGCTTTGTTGCAGCAAAGGGGCAAGAAGGCGAGCCGACTCGACCCGAGAAGCCTCGAGTAGGAACTTGCGAATCGTCCCAGTATGAGCCGGACTTCCCGGAAGGGCGGAAGCCAGGGACGCGGACAGGGAGGGATTCGAACCCTCGGGCCGCTATGCACGACCACACGCTTTCCAGGCGTGCCCAATCAACCGCTCTGGCACCTGTCCAAGGGAACCAAACGAGAGAACTGCGGCCTTTGGTCGATAGCAAGCAGAATTTGGCTGGTACCAAGGTTGGTCAAAACATCCCAGGACTGCCCATCGAAGAGCCCCCATAGGCTCCCATTCCCGCTTGCTCGGGCCCCTTTTCGAGGTCGGAGAGTCGGACGAAGCCGCGCGCCCCTCGGGTCGTCTCGACGCGAGCATAGCCGCCAGCCGATTCGAGAATCTTTACCCGAGTCCCCTTATCGAGGTAGGTGTCGGGAACCTCCTGCCCAGGACCCTGGTAGTAGAAAGGGGTGGAATCTTTGGTGACCAAATTATAGCCGCCTGTCATCGATGCACACCCGAAAAGACTCATGGCGAAGACGGAGAGAAGGGCTGGGAACGGGCCAGCGTGGACCGCAACGCGTGAGAACAGACGGGTGAGTGGAAGGTTCATGAGGGGAGAAACTCCCTGGGATCGGTAATCCGCCCTGTCAGTGCGGAGGCAGCAACGGTGTAGGGAGAAGCCAAATAGACCTTGGATTCCTTATGACCCATCCGGCCCGGGAAGTTCCGGTTCGTCGCCGATATGCAGACCATAGGCCGGTCGATCCTCCCGAACGTATCCATGGGACCCCCAAGGCAAGCGGCGCAAGACGCATTCTCCGTAAGGCGCACGCCGGCGGAAAGCAGGATCTCCCAGACGCTCTTTCCGTCGATTTGGAGAAAATGGAGTTCGGACACCACATTGGGGGTGGCAGGGACCGCAAAGGTCTCCACGGCCACTTTCTTTCCGTTGAGGATTTCGGCAAAGGCGAGAAAATCGGAAATCTTGCCTCCCGTACAGGATCCAAGGTAAGCCCGGTCGATGCGCACCGTGGAGAGCCGCTGCGCGAGTTCCCGGTTTCCCGGATTCGGCGGCTGGGCGACGGTGGGTTCGAGCTCCGAAAGGTCGATGATATGCTCGGCGAGATAGTGAGCGTCGGGATCTACCTCGACAGGCTCGAACTCCGCGTGTGTGCCATTCCGCCTGCAGCTTTCCCGGACGAAGGCCAGCGTCTTTTCGTCTGCGGGGAAGACGCCGTTTTTCCCTCCCGCCTCAATGGCCATGTTGGCGATGGTCATCCGGTCTTCGATAGAGAGGCTTGCGACTCCCGGGCCATCAAACTGCATGGCACAGTAGGTCGCGCCGTCAAAGCCGATTTGGCCGATGATATCGAGAATGACGTCTTTCGCCATGACTCCCTTGGGGAGTCGACCCTCCAACCGGAAGCGGATCGTAGGAGGAACCTTGAGGAGGAGTTTTCCGGCACCCAAGACAAAACCCGCATCGGTATTTCCAATGCCTGTGGCAAAGAGGTTAAATGCGCCCGCCGTGCAGGTGTGGCTATCGGTGCCGAGAAAAATTTCCCCTGGTCGAACGTGGCCTCGCTCCGGAGCCGCGGTATGACAGACACCTCCGTAACGGCTGCCGTATTGACGGGCGAGAGGTCCCCGAGAGGCATCGAAGCGCCAGTGGCCCTCGGGGTCGTCGATCACGTCGTAGAAGTAGGGGAGGCGTTGGACGCGAGCGAATTCGCGCAGAAGGTCGACGTTCCGGTTCGATTGGGAATCCGAGGTGAAGATGTAATGATCCGGAATGATCACAATCTTACGTGGATCCCATACGCGGGCCGATTTACCGAACTCGCGATGAAAGACACCGATGGTTCCAGGTCCGCAGATGTCATGGGTGAGCAGTATATCGACGTTCACCCAGATGTTTTCCCCGGGAGAAACTCTCGTTTTTCCGCTTGCCCGGGCAAGAAGCGTTTCGGTGAGGGTCATGATCGAGTGGGTTACTCTACTCGCTTGTCGCGTTCTCTGTCAAAGAAGCGCAGAGGCGGCATGGCTGGCAACTGCTTGTCCAGGGAGAAGCGTGCCTTGCGGTTACGCTTCGATGGCTCGTAGGAGTTCCGCCAATGCGGGCGCGATCACGATCGGCTCCGGTGCAGCAACGCGGGCGGCGACATCGGGATCCTTGAGGCCGTGGCCGGTCAGCGTGACCACGATGCGGCTGCCAGGAGGGATGCGCCCTCCGTCGGCTTCCTTCCGAAGCCCGGCTACGGCCGCTGCGGAAGCGGGCTCCACGAAGATGCCTTCCCGACGAGCAAGGAATTGGTAGGCATCGAGGATCTCTTCATCGGTAACCGCTGCGATCCATCCGCCCGACTCGGTTGCCGCGGCAATGGCTCCCTTCCAGCTCGCCGGGTTTCCGATGCGGATTGCCGACGCCATGGTTTGCGGATCGGTAATGATCCGGCCTTCGACAATGGGAGCCGCTCCCGCCGCCTGAAATCCCACCATGCGCGGCAGCCGCGAAATTTTCCCCACTTCCGCATATTCGCGGTAGCCCTTCCAGTAGGCGGTGATGTTGCCCGCATTACCCACAGGCAGGAAGTGGAAGTCGGGAGCATCACCAAGAGCTTCGGAGACTTCAAAAGCAGCCGTCTTTTGCCCTTCGATTCGAAAGGGGTTGACCGAGTTGACCAGCTCGATCTCGGACCTTTGCAGAACGAGTTCTTGCGCCATTCGCATCGCGTTGTCGAAGGGACCGGCAACCGAAACGATCTTGGCTCCGTGCATGGCGGCTTGGGCGAGCTTCCCGCGAGCGATGCTCCCTTCGGGAAGGAGTACGATGCACCGAAGGCCGGATCGAGCGGCGTAGGCGGCCGCAGAGGCTGCCGTGTTGCCAGTGCTCGCGCAGAGACAGACGCTGGCCTTCCGTGCCAGTGCCCGGGCGAAAGCCACCACCATGCCACGATCCTTGAAGGAGCCCGTCGGGTTGAGCCCCTCGCACTTAAAGAAAATGTCGAGATCGCCGGGCAGCGCTTCGCGCAACGCAACCGAAGGGACCAAGGGGGTGTTGCCTTCCAACAAGCTAATGGCCGGAGTTTCCTCCGGCAGAGGCAACCGCTCCCGATACGCCGCGATGACGCCCTCCCACGCTTTCATGAGCTCCGCTCGTCTTCTCCGTCGAGGTCTTCCACGCGTAAAAGAATAGCCGGCTTTTTCACGGCGGGAAGCGTTTCGATGATCCGGCAGGCTTCTTGAACGTCGGATTCCCGCGATCGATGGAGCAGCACGATCAGCGGAACCGTTTCCCCTCGATGCCCTTCAGGCTGGATGACCGAAGAAATGCTGATTTTCCTGGTGGCGAAAACCCTCGCGATTTCGGCCAGAACGCCGGGTCGATCTTCCACCAGAAAGCGCACGTAGTACCGAGAGAGGATCTTTGCCATCGGCCGGAGGGAGAATCTGCTCTCTCGCTCCGCGGGAGAAGGAATGTCCGGAATCGGGAGTGGTCCGCGAGCCAGGGAGGCAAGATCGCTCAAGACGGCGCTGGATGTAGGATCTCCGCCCGCTCCTCGGCCGTAGAAGAGGGTCTCGCCCACGATGTCGCCCCGAACGGCAATGGCATTGAAGACTCCGTTGACCGAACTCAAGAGATGGCCTTTTCGGAGGAGGGTGGGGTGAACCCGCACTTCGATTTCGCGACTTTTCGGATGGCTTCGGAGAATCGCCAACAGCTTGAGAGTATATCCGAGCTCTTGGGCGAAATGGAGGTCGAGCGGGTCGATCTTTTGAATCCCTTCGGTGTGAACCTCGCTCAGAGGCGGCCAGAAGCCGTAGGCGAGGGCCGAGAGAATCACGGCTTTGTGTGCAGAGTCGTGGCCGGCTACGTCGAGGGTTTCGTCGGCCTCTGCATAGCCGAGCTCTTTCGCTTCCCGGAGAGCTTCCTGATACGCGATGCCACGGGAAGCCATCGCGGAAAGCAGGTAGTTGCACGTTCCGTTGATAATGCCGTGAAGAGAGAGGATCTCGTTGGCGATTAAACCTTCTCTCAGTGCGAGAAGGAGGGGGATTCCTCCGGCGACGCTGGCCTCGAAGAGCAGGCGTTTCCCTCGCTCGGCGGCGAATGCCGCCAACTCCTGCCCCCGTTCGGCTAGGAGCGCCTTATTTGCGGTGACCACGTCCTTCCCGTGGGAAAGGCTTTCCCAGATGACGTCGGCCGCTATCTCCGTCCCGCCAATGAGCTCGATGACGACATCCAAAGAGGGATCGCATGCCAACATCCGCCAATCGTCGACGATCTGCGACTCGGGGACGCCAACCAGGCGGGCCCGTTCGCGGTTCTTCTCCGCCACTCTTTCGATGCGAATGAGCTTTCCGCAGCGCCGGGCTAAAAGCTCCTCTTGGGTGCGGAGATTCTTCCAGACGCTTGCCCCGACGGTTCCCAGCCCCACCAGGCCGATGTGCAGCGTGTTCATGGCGAATCGGGGTGGGAGGGGGTTTCGGCGGAATCGGATTCGAGCCCGATGCGCTTTTCGAGTCGGCGGAGCCTCCGCCAGAGATCCGGGAGACGAAGATAGAGGGCTTCCAGCCGGAGGGTTTGGGTGGCCGGTCTTCCATGCCGCCCGGAGAGGATCGTGCCGGGCGGTACGTCCTTGGTGATTCCCGATTGCGCGGTTACGACGGCTCCATCGCCGATGCGCAGATGGCCCGCCAGACCGACTTGCCCGGCCAAGGTGACTCGGGAACCCAAGATGGTGCTGCCGGAAATTCCGGTTTGCGCGACGATTAAGCAGTGGGGTCCGAGGACGACGTTGTGGGCGATCTGGACGAGATTGTCGATCTTGCAACCTTCTTGGATCCAGGTTTTGCCGAAGCGTCCTCGGTCGATCGTGGCATTCGCTCCGATTTCCACGTCGTCGTCGATCTGTACCGTTCCCGTCTGCGGAATTTTTCGGTGGCGACCGGCGGCAAACTCGTAGCCGAACCCGTCGGAGCCGATCACCGCCCCGGAATGAAGAATCACCCGATTCCCGATCGTGCACCGCTCCCGAACGATGACACGAGGATAGAGGAGACAGCCGTCTCCCAGGACCGTTTCGGTGCCGATGAAACAGCCGGCGCCGACGATGGTTCCTGCGCCGATGCGGACCCCGGCTTCCACGACCGCAAGGGGGCCGATATGGGCTCCTTCGCCGACGACAGCCTTGGTCGATACCACCGCACTCGGATGGACGCCCGGAGGATAGGCAATCGGCTCAGGGGCGAAGAGCGCCACGACTTGGGAAAAGGCCAGGGAAGGGGAGTCGACGCGAACCAGCGCGCACGGAAAATCTCCGGAAAAATCCCGACTCACCAGGAGCGCCGATGCCTTCGTCTGGCGCGCGGCCTTCTCGTACCTCGGGTTCGCGTAGAAGGAGATCTCTCCTTTTTCCGCGGCCTCCAGGCCGGCTACTCCCCGAATGAGGATCTTTCTTTCCCCGTCGACTTCGCCGTTAACCAGATCGGCCAGTTCTCCCAGCAGGAAAGACGCCACTCGGAGCCTCGATCAAGTCATGGGTGAACGGATGCCGCTTTGGGAGTCGTCCCCTTGGTGGCATTGATCGTGCGTACCACTTCGTCGGTAATGTCGGGGAGGTCCTGGGAATAAAGAACGACAGGTGTACCGTTCAGGCTGCGGCCCGTCTTGTCGAGGACCATGGTATACTTGCCCTTCGCACTGATGTCGACGACGACCTTCGTGATCTCTTCGATGAGTCCCTGCCGGATTCGCTGCGAGCGCTCCTCGAGCTCGCGACCGCGGGTCGTCCGAAATTCCTGAATAGCCCGCTGGAGGTTCTGCACCTCTTGCACCTTGCTCTGGAAAGCCTTGAGCCTTTCCTGACGGGCGGCTTCGGAAAGGGTTTTATCCTGGGCGCCGTCTTGGAGCTTCTGGGCTTCTTCGGCTAGCTTCCGATAATCGTTCGTCCTTTCCTGATCTTCTTTCTTGAAGGTGGCGACTCGGGCTTGGAGCTCCGCTTCCGCGTCCTTTGTCTTGTAATACTCGCTAAACGCCTTTTGGAAATCGAAGGTAGCGATCTTGAGCTGTTGCGCACCGGCAAGCGATGCGGAAAGAAACAATGCCGTGATAAAGAGGAATGCTGGTTTCATGTCGCGTCCTGCAAAGTAGTTAAAACGAGTAACCGACGTCAAAGTAAAATCGTCCGGTTCGGTTGAGCCAGGACGTGGTGATGTAGGGAATGGCATAGTCAAGACGCAATGGTCCGATTGGCAGGTAGAGGCGGAGACCGATCCCCGCGTCTGCAACGATTTGGATTCCTTCGCCGGCCGTTACGAAGGGAACGTTTACCGAAGGGTTGGGGCCGATCAGGGAACCCGCGTTGAAGCCGATGTCGGTGAAAGTCGCCACCCGGACCCGGTCGACCACGGGGTAAGTAAGCTCGAGGTTCGTAAAGGCCATCGTTTGACCCCCGATCGGAAAATCCTCCGGAAGGTAGTTGGGACCGACCAGAGCGTAGTCAAAGCCGCGGAGACTCCGAGGGCCGCCGAGGAAGTAGCTGTCGAAGAGCGGAACGAAGCTGCTGTTGCCGTATTGCTGCACGAAGCCGGCGTTGAGGTGGGACCAGAAGATGATGTCCCAGGGAAGATTCTCATAATGCGAGATGTTCATTTGCATCTTGTAGATGTCGGTTTGTCCCAAGAGCGGTCCTCCGGCTCCCAAGACGTTCAAGTCGATCATGGTTCCGTGTCGGGTGATCGTGACGCTGTCGCGGCTGTCGTAGATGAGGTCGATCGAAACGTCGCTCTGACTGCGGGAGCCATGGTTTTCGGCAAACACGGGGACCTGCTGGATCTGGGGCAGCATGCCCCAGAGCGTGTAATCGGTCAGGTCGTACCGGGTCGAGAGGGTCACCCACTGAGTCAGGCGTTTCGCCGCCCGTAGGTCGAAGCCCATGTTGGTCATGTTAAATCCCTGGTAGAACTGCATGTAGCTGTACTGGTTGAAGAAGAGGTCCGCTCCGACCGCGATGGGCTTGTCCATGAACCAAGGCTCGGTGAACGACATGAGAAAAGTTTCCATGAAAATGCCCAACTGGGCGCGGACCCGGAACTTCTGCCCCGCTCCCGTGAAGGAAGGAGGATTGGCGATGTCGAAGTTGCCTTGGTTGAGCTCGACGAATCCCATGAGGCTTTCGATCGTGCTGTAGCCGAGCCCGAAGCTGAGGTTGCCGGTATGCTTTTCCTGGAGGGTGATCACCATGTTCTTCCGGTTCGGGACATTGGTATCCTGGGGATTGATTTCCACTTTCTCGAAGTAGCCGAGATTTTCGAGCCGCTTGCGGCTCGC
>NZ_CABFUZ020000007.1 GCF_902143385.2 Methylacidimicrobium cyclopophantes | reverse complement strand
CGCGGGAAGGGGGGGTGGCGGTCGACTACCGGGCGGTCGTTCGCTCCCCCTTCCGCTTGTACGTAGTGGAGGGGGGACGGGCGCGAATGCCGGAAGCCGCTCCCGAGCTCGTCCGATATGTCTGGGGCTACCTCCTCTTCGACTCGATCCTGCCTCCGGGCTGCGTCCATGACTTTGCCAACAAAACCGTGCTCCTGGAAGCCGGTCGGCCGCTGGCCTTTCGCTGGCGCGTCGAAAAGGCGCAAGTGGTGGAAGGACGGTGGAAGATCCTCTTGGCTTCCCCCTCCCTGCTCGAGTGGAATTGCGCCTTCGAGGCCGCCGAGCTCCTCGCTCTGCGGGAAGGAGCTCCCTATGCGCTCCATCTGGCCGGGGATCTCTGCCTCAAGCGCCTCGGCGATCCCTATTACGAGACCCTCGATGAGATCTACTTCCGCTACGAGTCGGTCTGGGGCATCGGCGCCAGGTCCACCGGCTTCGCCGAGCGGGCTCTGGCCGGCCTCCGGGCAAGCGAGATCCCCGTTCCGGCGGGCGGCCCGATTTTGCGGCTCCAAAGCCTTCCTCGACCCGAGGGAAGGAGCCTCCGGCTGCCGTCCATTCCCGCGACCGACTGGGCGGGAGCGATCTTGGCCCCCGTGAGGCGGCTCCAGCCCCGGAGCGGGGAAGCCGCTTTCATCCACTACTACCGGGACAAGGCCCGAGCCCGGGATGAGTGGATCGATGGCCGCGTCCGGTATTGGGTCCAGGCGCTCGATCCGAGCCGTAGACCGACGGCCCGATAGGGATCGGGGGAAGCGACCCCAAACGACCCCACCACCCAAAGGCTGCGCCATGAACCGGAAACGCCCTCCGCGCCTTGGTCTGCTCCTCCTTTTCCTGGCACTCTCCGGGAACTTCCGGGCCGACGCGCAGCTCTCGGTTCCCCCTCCCGAGGCGGCCGCGTC
>NZ_CABFUZ020000006.1 GCF_902143385.2 Methylacidimicrobium cyclopophantes | reverse complement strand
TCCGAGCGCTCGGACGGCGACATCGGAAAAAGACCGCATCCCCTGGTGCATGCGAGGTAAGAATGGAGAAAAGATTCCGGCAAGGCAAGCGTGCCGCCGCCAGCCCTTTCCCGCGCGGGATGGGCCGGGTTATCGGTCTGATCGTGATCGGTGGGTTGCTGCCGGTTGTCGCATTCGGCCAAGCAGCGCCCTCACCCCAGGTACGAGATCTCCCGCCTCTGCGCACGCATGGAGAGCCGAACTTGCAGGCGCCCGTTCCCGAGATTCGTGCGCCCATCGAGCGGTTTTTCAGGGATCTTCTCGCGGGAGAAATTCAAAGGGCGTTTCAAGAGCTCCTCGTCACCAGTCGTCTGAGCAGCCGGCACGAAAATGTCTCAGTTCTCATGGACAAGACGGCGCAAGCGTTCACCTACTACGGGAAAGCAACCGCCTTCGAGCCCTACGATACGCGGGCCATCGGAGGCCGTCTCTACGTGGTTACCTATCTCCTGGATCTGGAACTCCAGCCGTTGCGGTGGCGGTTCGTCTATTACCGCCCCGAAGAGGCGTGGAAGTTGATCGACATTCGAGTCGATGACGCCTTGGAAGATCTGATCAATCGGTGAATTTGGCCGCCAAAGTGTTGTGCAGAGCCTCCTCTACGGGTTTCGGGACGAAGCAGGAGACCGATCCGCCCAGACGGCAGATTTCTTTGATCAGCGAGGAGCTGAGGTAGATGAAAGAATCCCGCGGAACGAGGAAAACCGTCTCGATCGCCGGCGCGATCTTTCGATTCATGAGAGCCAACTGGAACTCAAATTCAAAATCGGAGACCGCTCGCAACCCGCGGATGATGGCGTGGATGCCCAGCTCCTTTGCGAAATCGACGGTCAGAGCATGAAAGGGAAGAACTCGCACGCGATGAGGGAGGGCGGCCACCGACAGCTCGACGAGCCGGACTCGCTCGGCGAGGGGAAAGACAGGCACCTTGGTGGATTGCGCGGCCACTCCCACGACCACCTCGTCGAACAATGTCTGCGCACGCTCGATGATATCGAGATGACCGAAGGTGATCGGGTCGAATGTGCCCGGATAGAGAGCGATGCGGGATGCCATGGTCATTTCGGCAGCCGTTCTATGTCGGCGCCGACGGCGCGGAGTTTGGCATCGATCCGCTCGTAGCCGCGGTCGATGTGATAGACCCGACTGATGGTCGTCGTATTTTCCGCCTGCAGCCCGGCGAGAACGAGGGCGGCGGAGGCGCGCAGGTCCGAAGCCATGACTGGAGCTCCGCTCAAGCGATCGACTCCATCGATAACAGCGACGTTTGCTAAAAGGTCCGCATGCGCGCCCATCCGCTTGAGCTCGCTGATATGCATGAAACGATTCGGAAAGATGTCATCCTCGATCCGGCTGCGGCCGGGAATCGTTGCGGCCAATGCGCAAAACTGGGCTTGCATATCCGTCGGAAAGCCCGGATAGGTGCCGGTCCTCAATTGCAGGGGATGCAAAGGATCGGTCGCCCGCACACGAAGGCGGCCTTCCGCCGCCTCCACGAAGACGCCCGCATCCTGCAAGGCGGAGAGCGTGCTGCGCATATGCTCGATCGGAGCTTCTTCCAGTACGAGCTCGCTCCGGGTAATCGCCGCCGCTACGGCAAAGGTTCCCGCCTCGATTCGATCCGAAATGACCGTATGCTCTGCCCCATGCAGCTCGTCCACTCCTTCGATTTCCAGGCGGCTTCCTCCCGCGCGCCGAACCTTCGCCCCCATGGAGCAGAGAAACCGAGCGAGATCGGCTACCTCGGGTTCCGATGCGGCGTTCTCGACGATCGTCGTTCCGCGGGCGAGACAAGCGGCCATCATCACATTGTCCGTGCCTAGAACGGTCGACCCATGAGGACCTTGGAGGGACATTCGGGCTCCAACAAGGCCGGAAGCTTCCGCGATGACATATCCTTTGGAAAGGGCGATGCGGCTGCCAAGAGCTTCCAGTCCCCGGAGGTGGAGATCGATCGGGCGATCGCCGATCACACACCCTCCCGGAAGGGAAACTTTCGCACGGCCGCAGCGGGCGAGGAGGGGGCCGAGGACGCAAACGGAGGCGCGCATCCGGCGCACCAAATCGTACGGCGTTTCTCCTACGACTTTCCGCGCCTCGACGACTACCGAACCTTGAGAAAATTCCACATCCGCTCCCAGATACCGCAAGATGTCCAGCATGTAGCGGACATCGGTGAGATCTGGGACCCTATGGAGCACGCAGCGCTCTCGCGTTAACAAAGTGGCGGCGAGAATGGGCAGGGACGAGTTTTTGGAGCCGCTGACCGAAATCGTTCCATGAAGACGATTTCCCCCTCGAATGGCAAATTTATCCACACGATTCTCCGATGACGATGCGATCGATCCCCGAGAGGTCTTTTAGCGATACGGCGTTAAAAAATCCAGCTTGCACGAGAAGCTCGCGAACCCTGTCCGCCTGATCGTCTCCCACCTCCAAGGCAATGGCGCGGCAGCGCCCCGCCGCTTGGGAGATCAGGGTGCGGATGAGGTCGAGCCCGTCGGGCCCGCCGTCCAGCGCCCGCCGAGGCTCCCGCTGCACATTTTGTGGCAATTGTGCAAGGCGGCTCGTTGGAATGTAGGGGAGATTGGCTACGATCAAGGCGAATTCTTCTTCCAGGAGCGGCCGCAACAGGTTTGCCCGATAAAACGTAATGTTCGTTACGCCCTGTGCGTTTTCCTGTGCGACGGCTAAAGCCGAAGGATCGATGTCGGAGGCATAGATGGATCGGCCGGGTGTTCTACGGGCCAACGAGACGGCCAGAGCTCCGCATCCGGTTCCGACGTCGAGGACCGCTCCAGGAGGAAGCGACCCCAAGAGCCGAGCAGCGGCCTCGAACAAGAGCTCGGTTTCCGGTCGGGGGATCAGCGTGGAGGGAGTGACTCGGAAACGCCGGCCGGCAAAGTCGGCATATCCCACGACGTAGGCGAGCGGCTCTCCTTGAGCACAGCGCTCGGTCCAGCATTCGATACGGCGGAGGGAATCGGGAGGGATCGGCTCGTCTCTTTCCGTGTAGAGCGAAAAAGGGGGGATACCGAGCGCTTCCGACAAGAGCCATTGTGCCGTGCTTCGCGGCGAATCCGCAGAGGCCCGGGCCAGTCGGTCGATCGTTTGTCTCAGTAAGCCGAGCCGGGTCACGGTGTGGCGCGGGGAGAAGCGCTCGCTGCCTCTTCGGTGGCCAACCGCGCTTCCATCTCCTTTTTCGCTAAAACCTCGAGGAGCGGTTCGATGTTTCCGTCCAAGAACGAAGCGAGACCGTGGAAGGTGATCGGAATGCGATGGTCGGTGACCCGATCTTGCGGGAAATTGTAGGTGCGAATCTTCTCATGACGATCCCCGCTTCCAATGAGGCTGCGCCGTTCCGAAGAGAGTCTCGCTCTCTCCTCCTGTTGCTTTTGCGCAAGGAGTCGCGTGCGCAGGATCGTGATCGCCTTTTCACGATTCTTAATCTGGGATCGTCCTTCCTGGCAGCGAACGATGAGCCCCGTAGGAATGTGGAGAACTTGAACGGCCGAATCGGTCGTGTTGACCCCCTGGCCTCCGGGTCCACCCGCCCGGCAGACCTCGATTCGGAGGTCCTCGGGCTTGAGGACGACGTCGACTTCCTCCGCTTCTGGAAGGACGGCTACGGTCGCCGTCGATGTATGAACTCGTCCCTGTGACTCGGTGGCCGGCACGCGCTGCACTCTATGCACACCGCTCTCAAAGCGGAGTTGCCGGTAGGCGCCTTCTCCCGAAATCTCGACAATGATCTCTTTTAAGCCTCCCAGGTCGCTGGGAGCAAGACTCATCGGGGTAAGCCGCCAGCCGCGTTTTTCGGCATATCGGCTGTACATGCGGTAGAGATCCGCCGCGAAAAGAGCCGCTTCCTCGCCGCCCGTGCCGGCTCGAATCTCCAGCATCGTGTTTCGGGAGTCGTTGTCATCCCCGGGCAAGAGAGCCAACAGGAGTCGGCCGTGCGCCTTTTCCGCCTCGAGACGGGTCTCGGCGAGCTCCTGTTCCGCCATGCGGTGAATCTCGGGATCCTCCGATTCGCGAAGCAGGGCTTCCAGCGATTCGACCCTTTCCTGCGCAGAAATCCAGAGCCGGTGTTGCTCGAAAATCTCTTTTAACCGGGCATGTTCTCGAGTGAGCTCCGCGGCGCGCTCAGGATGGGAGTAGATCTCCGGATGGGCAAGGGTCTCTTCGAGCTCGTCGTATCGCTCGCGAAGATGGGAGATGTAACCGGTCAGGTCCATAGAGAATCCCGACAAGCCAGAAGCTTGCCTCTGGACGCTTTCTCGAAAAGGGGGGCCGAGCCGTCAAGCGAACGCTATTTTTTTGGCTTCTTGACCGTTTTGGAAGCGGCGGCCGCC
>NZ_CABFUZ020000005.1 GCF_902143385.2 Methylacidimicrobium cyclopophantes | reverse complement strand
CTTCCCGCCGCTGGCCGATCGTGGCGGTCGTCGGCTTGCCGCTCGAAGTCGAAGGCGCTCTCTACAACTGTGCGGCGGTCGTAAACCGAGGCCATTTGTTGGGAATCGTCCCAAAGATCTATCTGCCCAACTATCGGGAATTTTATGAGCTTCGGCAATTTGCTCCCGGCGACGCTGCGGAGCAGCGGGAACTTTCCTTGGCCGGGGAGACCGTTCCTTTCGGGAGCCGTCTCCTCTTTGCGGCGTCGGACGAGCCCCTCTTCCGGTTTGCGGTGGAAATCTGCGAGGATCTCTGGGTCCCGATTCCCCCATCCTCCTATGCGGCGCTGGCCGGCGCGACCGTGCTCATCAACCTTTCGGCCTCGAACATTACGATCGGCAAGGACGACTATCGTCGAGAGCTCGTGAGCAACCAGTCGGCGCGCTGTCTTTCGGCGTACCTCTACGCCGCCGCCGGTTGGGGCGAATCGACGACCGACCTGGCTTGGGATGGGCACGGGATGATCTACGAAAATGGAAACCGCTTGGTCGAAAGCGAACGCTTTCTGGAGCGGAGTCAACTCGTCACGGCCGACGTCGACCTGGAGCGGCTTGCGGCCGATCGGCGCCGTCAAGGGAGCTTTGCTCAGAGTCGCTTTCACTATCGACAAGAGGTGGAAGGTTTTCGTCGGATCCCGTTTCGAGCCGAGCTTCCCCGAGACGGGGTTCTCTTACTGGAGCGCAGCTACGAGCGATTCCCCTACGTCTCCAGCGATCCGCAAAAAAAGGAAGAACGATGTCGTGAGGTCTACCAGATTCAAGTGCAGGGCCTGGCCATGCGATTGCAAGCGACCGGGCTCCGGAAGGCGATCGTGGGGATTTCCGGAGGGCTCGATTCGACCCAGGCGCTCCTGGTGACCTGCCGGGCGATGGATCGGCTCGGGTTGCCTCGAAGCAACGTGCTCGCCTACACGATGCCCGCCTTTGGAACGAGCGAGCGCACCCTGGAGCAGGCGGTTCGGCTGATGGCCGCCTTGGGGTGTTCCGCTCACCAGATCGACATTCGGCCGAGCTGTGAGCAGATGCTCCGGGATATCGGTCATCCCGCGGCTCACGGGGAGAAGCTTTACGACACGACCTTTGAAAACGTCCAAGCGGGGGAGAGAGCAAGCCATCTCTTCCGCTTGGCAAATGCGCAGGGAGCCCTCGTAGTGGGGACGAGCGACTTGAGCGAGCTCGCCCTGGGTTGGTGTACCTATGGAGTGGGCGATCAGATGGCGCATTACCATGTCAATGCGAGCGTTCCCAAGACGCTGATTCGTCATTTGATCGCATGGGAAGCCGAGCGGGCACTGCTGGGAGAGGAGACGAGCGGGCTCTTGCGGGAGATTCTGGCGACGGAGATCAGTCCGGAGCTGATTCCCGGCGGCGAGGGAGGCCAGCCGGGGCAACGGACCGAAGAGGTGGTGGGACCCTATTCCCTGCAAGACTTCCACCTCTATTATGTTCTCCGGTTCGGCTACAGCCCGCCCAAGGTCGCTTTCTTGGCTTGGACCGCTTGGCACGACCGCAATCGCGGGAGCTGGCCGATCGGCGAGACCGAGTCGAGACCAGAATGGTCGATCGCAGAGATCAAAAGGTGGCTGCGCATCTTTCTTCGCCGATTTTTCGCGGAAAGCCAGTTCAAACGGAGTTGCATTCCGAATGCCCCCAAGGTTGGTTCCGGCGGCTCTCTCTCCCCTCGCGGGGACTATCGAGCGCCGAGCGACAGTCCGGCAACGGTCTGGCTGGCGGCCTGCGAGGCCATTCCTGACCGGGATCCGGTGGGTCTTTCTCCCCGTTAGTCCTTCCACGGGAAGGAGAGCGAAAGCGGGGATCTTCCCGAGAAGGGAAGCGGAGTTTCATCCGCCTCTCCGGGAAAGAAGACTTTTGCTTTTCTCTCGGAAAGGGTTTGGATAAAGGCAGCTTTGGCGGCTTCTTCCCCGCCTGATGAGGAAAGAAGGAATCGCCGAGAAGAACGCCCGCGCCGCATAGAGAGGCGAGCCCAATCAAACTCATGAGCACAGCCCCAGTCAATCCAGCCGAGTCGCTCGGCCGCCGGATTGCGAGCCTCCCCTTCGCCCCGTGGCGTTGGATTCTCGAATGGAGGAAGAGCAAGGAGCGTGCCCGGGAATCGGCCTTGCGGGAGACGGAAAAAGCGATAGCCCGCCACCTATGCGAGCTGAGCCGAATGCCGCTTCCCGATCTCTTCCGCGAGCTGGGTACGTCCGAAGCGGGACTCGAAGAGGAGGAAGCGGAGAAGCGCCTAGAAGAGAGCGGATACAACGAAGTCCATTCGGAGAAAGCGCCGAATTGGGCCCAGATGCTCCTTTGGAGCTATGCTAACCCCTTCGCCATTCTCCTGTCGATCATGGCGCTGATGGCGGGCTGGCTCGGAGAGTGGCCCGGGGTCTTCATCATGTCCGTCATGATCGCAGTCAGCGTGCTCCTTCGCTTCTTCCAGGAGTTCGAGTCGAGCCGGGCCGTCGAAAAGCTCAAGGCGATGGTCCGCACGACCGCCATGGTCCGCCGCCGCTGGACGGAATCGGAGGAGGGCCTCCCCGCTCCGGAGATGGCGCGGGGAAGAGAGATCCCCTTGCGGCAAATCGTTCCCGGAGACATCATCCACCTCTCCGCCGGAGATATGATTCCGGCCGACGTACGGCTCCTTTCGACCCGGGATCTTTTCGTAAGCCAGGCGGCCCTCTCCGGAGAGTCCTTTCCGGTGGAAAAGTTCGATTCCCCGACAGGACCCGTAGGCGAGGTAGATCGTCCGGTCGACGTCTTCGGCCTTCCCAACATCGCCTTCCTCGGAACCAATGTGATTTCCGGCACGGCGACCGCGGTTGCCTTGCGCACCGGTCCGGCGAGCTATTTCGGCGCGCTGGCCAAAGGGATCCGGGGATACCGGGCGACCACGAGCTTCGACCAGAGCGTCAGCCGGGTGAGTTGGCTGCTGGTGAAGGTCGTCGGCACGATGATTCCCATCGTACTGCTGCTCAATGGATTCACCAAAGGGAATTGGACCGAGGCCTTTCTCTTCGCCTTGGCCATCGGGGTCGGTCTCACCCCCGCGATGTTGCCGATGATTGTGACGGGGGCGCTAGCGAAAGGGGCGATCAGCCTCTCCCGTCGCAAGGTGATCACCAAGCGCCTCAACGCCATCCAAAACATCGGAGCCATCGATGTACTCTGCACCGACAAGACGGGAACCCTGACGCACGACCGGATCATTCTAGAGCGATTCCTGGATCTGGAAGGAGAGGAGAGCGCCGAGGTTTTGGAGTACGCCTACCTGAACAGCTACTACCAGAGCGGGCTTCGCAACTTGCTGGATGCGGCGGTCCTCGAAGAGCGCGAGGTGGGGAAGCGGCTCATCCCCCATTTTCAGAAAGTCGACGAGATTCCCTTTGATTTCGAGCGGCGGCGCATGTCGGTCGTGGCGCGCAGGGTTTCCACCGGGCGCGACTTGCTGATCACCAAGGGGGCCGTCGAAGAGATGATCCGGATCTGCAGCCATGTGAAAAAAGGGCAAGAGATCCTCCCTTTTTCCAAGGAGATGAAACGCCACGCCTTGACCTTACGCGATGAACTCAACAGCGATGGCATGCGGGTTCTGGCGGTCGCGTGGAAGGAACTGCCCCTCCAAGCCGGGACGGCAGTGACCGCTGCGGATGAAAAGGAGCTCACGTTTTGCGGCTTCATCGCCTTTCTCGACCCTCCGAAACACGATGCGGGACCCGCGATTCGAGCTCTTCAGAAGTCGGGGGTCGAGGTGAAGGTGATCACGGGAGATAATGAGATCGTCACCTCTCGGATCTGCGATTGGGTTGGCTTGGAGATCAAAGGGGTCTTGCGCGGCTTCGAGATCGAGAAGCTTTCCGATGAGGAGCTGGTCGCGGCTTCGGAAAAGACATCCGCTTTCGTCAAGATGGCCCCCTTGCAAAAGGCGCGCGTGATCCGCGCGCTCCGCGCCGGAGGGCATGCCGTCGGCTTTCTCGGAGATGGCATTAACGACGCGCCGGCCCTTCGGGAGGCCGACGTCGGTATCTCCGTCGATACCGCAGTCGACATCGCCAAGGAATCGGCCGACATCATCCTCCTGGAGAAGAACCTCATGATTCTCGAAGAGGCGGTGGTGGAGGGTCGGCGGATGTTCGGCAATATCGTCAAGTACATCAAGATGGCGACGAGCTCGAATTTCGGCAATGTCTTAAGTGTCTTGGGATCGGGAGCGCTTCTCCCATTCCTCCCGATGAAACCTCTCCAGCTTCTCATCATCAACCTGATCTATGACCTCTCGCAGACGCTGATCCCTTGGGACCGCATGGATGACGAGTTCGTCGCCAAGCCGCGAAAATGGGAGGCGGAAAGCATCGGTCGCTTCATGGCCTTTATCGGGCCGATCAGCTCGATCTTCGACTATGTAACTTTCGGAGTGCTCTGGTTCGTCTTTCAGGCGAATAGCCCCTCCCATCAAGCGCTCTTTCAATCGGGCTGGTTCGTCGAGAGCCTTCTCTCCCAAAGTCTGATCGTCCACATGATTCGAACCAGGAAGATTCCGTTTTTCCAGAGCGTGGCGGCATGGCCGCTGGTAGTAGCGACGATCATCGTCTTCGTGGTAGGACAGGTGATCCTCGCGACACCTTTCGGAGCGGCGGCCGGATTGGTTCCTCTTCCCATGAACTTCTACTTTTGGCTCTGGGGGATCCTCCTGGCCTACTGTGTGCTCACGCAGCTCGTAAAAAACTGGTACGTGCGCCGTTTTGGAGAATGGTTGTAATCGAGCGGAACTTGTCCGTTGTTTTTCTCGAAGGGAGCCCGTAGCATCGAACCTCTTCATGAACCTGGTGGCGATGGGGCGGAGGGTATTCGAGATCGAGATCGATTCCCTTCGTTTGGTGGAAAAGAAGTTGGGGCCCTCCTTCGAGGAGGCCGTTCATCGGCTCTCCGAAGTCGTTTCGAAAAATCGAAAGGTGATCGTCGTTGGGGTCGGCAAGTCGGGACATATCGGTCAAAAGATCGCTGCGACCTTGTCCAGCACAGGGGCCCCGAGCGTCGTGCTCAATGCGGTCGACGCCTTTCACGGAGACTTGGGGATCGCTTGCGAAGGAGACGCGGCGATTGCGCTGAGCTACAGCGGAGAGACGGAGGAGCTCGTCCGTTTGCTTCCGTATCTCAAAAGGATGAAGGTCTCGGTGATCGCGCTGACGGGCAACCTCCGATCGACGCTTGCGCAAAACGCAGACATCGTTCTGGATGTCCAGGTCGAGAAAGAGGCCTGTCCGCACAATTTGGCGCCCACGTCCAGCACGACGGCGATGCTGGCCCTCGGGGACGCCTTGGCGATGGTCCTATTGGAAAAGCGGGGATTCCGAAAAGAGGACTTCGCCCGCCTTCATCCCGGAGGAACCTTGGGCCGCAATCTGCTGCTGCACGTAGGCGAAATCATGCGCCCGCGGGAGGCGATCGTGATTTTGCCGACGGGAGCTTCCGTGACGGAGGCGCTCCGAGAGTGGAATCGGAAGAGAGCCGGAGCCGCGGTGGTCGTCGACGAGGCCGGAACCCTCGTCGGGATCTTTACGCATGGGGACTTCGTGCGCCATTACGAAAAGAACCCGCGAGTCGGCGAGCTTCCCCTTTCCGAGGTGATCACGGCGCATCCCGTCACGGTCCGAGTTGACAAGCTTGCGGTGGAGGTGCTCAATCTTTTTGAAAGCCATCGGATTGACGATCTTATCGTGGTCGACGGGAAGAATCGGCCGGTCGGCATGGTCGATTCTCGGGATCTCACCATGCACAAGTTGATGTAGGAAAAGAATCACGTATTTATGACGAACGCGAGCGATGTGAGCAAGGGGCAGGCGATCCGCCATCACGGTGCCGTCTGTCTCGTCTTGGAAACGCAACACAGAACTCCGGGGAACCTACGTGCCTTTGTCCAGATGACATTGCGCAACCTGAAAACGGGAAGATCTTCGGTCGAACGCTTCGGCTCATCGGACAAGGTCGAATTGGTCAATGTCACCCGGAGGAAATGCGAATACAGCTACCGGGAAGGCAAAGATTATGTCTTCATGGATCCGGATAGCTATGAAAGCATCCCGGTCCCAGAGGAGCTGGTCGGGAAGGCAAAGGACTTTCTTACCGAAAACCAGACCGTCGACCTTCTTTTTACGGATGAAACGGTGGCCGCCGTGGAGCTGCCGCCTACCGTTACCTTGAAGGTGATTCGCTCCCCGGAGGGCGTTCGAGGCGATTCCGCGACGAATGTAATGAAAGTGGCCGAGCTCGAAACCGGCTTGAGCGTTCAGGTACCGCTCTTCATCAAAGAGGGAGAGAGGATCAAGATCAGCACGACGGAGGGGAAATATTTGAGCCGGGCGTAGCGCCTCCGCAAAAAGGGCGAGCCGGAAGCCCTTTCGGGCTGCGAGGACCGGACGGAAAGGAGCCTATGCCGAAGTGGGTAAAGATCCTCCAAGCGGCCCAAGCCGGCATGGGATGGACCGACGAGGAGCTGGCGGAAGGTTCCCGGACGCCCTTGCAGAAGCTCCGAGAGTTGAAAGCCGGTGTTCTCGATTCCGACGCGCTTCGGCGCGTGGCTCGTGCGCTGCACCTGGGTGCTGATGCTCTGCTCGTCCTCGCTCAGGGAGGCGGGGTTCTCCCGAGCCTCCCAAACCTAAAAACCCTTCGGAGCATCGAGATGGGAGCGCGACGCGGCTACTTGCTCTGGGATTCGGCCTCCAGGCTCGCTGCTCTCATCGACATCGGGGGGGAGTCTCCTCAGGCGGTTCGGCTCTTAGAAAAAGAGTTTCTTGTGGCGCGTTATCTTTTCTTCACGGAATCGAGTCAACCCGTGGAGCCCGAATGGATCCGCTTCTTGGAGGAGCGGAGCGCCCTTCCGGTTCGTCCGGAGGGAGAAAAGGACGGTACATATCCCCTGGGAACCCTTCAGGTGGACCGCCGCCTGGTTGCCGTTGGGGAAGGAGTGAGCCGCAGCCTCTACCTCGTTCGGGGCTTGGATGTCCCGGTCGCTTTTATCGGACGCTTGCTTTCGCTCCCCGACGGAGGTACCGAAGAAGGGCGGTCGCTTCGTTACCGGCGATGGCTCGAGGAGGCACACTCCCATATCTTTACCCTGAGCGACGAAACTCTCTTGTGTCCTTCGAGCGGCCCCGTTACTTCGGTTGGTTTCGAAAAAGCGCACAACCCCTTTTTCCCCGAGTTCGAGCATTTTTCTCCCTTTGCAAGCTTAACAGAAGAGAACCGCAACCCGTGAAAGTAGACCCTTTCTCGTTGCTTTCGGGCGCAGCCGTCTTGTTGTCGGTCGGACCCCAAAGGCGCGGTCTCGAGAAAAAGAGGAATGGATACCGATGAACGGAGAGGAACCGCATCCGCTTCTCGTCTTCACGGGAAGCGCCAATCGGCCGCTGGCGGAGCGGATTGTCGACTCAATCGGCATTCCTCTGGGTGCGGCGACGATCTCCTCTTTCCCCGACGGGGAGACTTTCGTCAAGATCGATGAAAACATCCGGGGACGCGATGTCTTCATCGTCCAGCCCACCTGTCCGCCCACCAACCACAACATCATGGAGCTGCTGATCATGATCGACGCGGCCAGGCGGGCGAGCGCGGCACGGGTGACCGCCGTGATCCCCTTTTACGGCTATGCTCGGCAGGATCGGAAAGATCGCCCGCGGGTGGCGATCACCGCCAAGCTGGTCGCCAATCTCCTGGTCGCGGCGGGAGTCAACCGCGTGCTGACCGTCGATCTCCACGCGCAGCAGATCCAAGGGTTTTTCGATATCCCTGTCGATCATCTCTACGCAGCGCCCGTTCTCTACCGCTATCTCGCCACAAAACAGCTTACCAATCTGGTTGTGGTCTCCCCCGACGTAGGGGGGATCAAGCTCGCCTCGGGTTATGCACAGCTGTTGGGCGCCGGATTGGCCCTGGTGGTCAAACGCCGCGTCGATGCGGAGCATACGGAAGCGCAATTCGTGGTCGGCGATGTCGCAGAGCGGGACGTCCTGATCGTCGATGACCTGACGGAAACGGCCGGCACGGTAACCTCCGCCGCTCGGATCCTCAAGGAGATGGGGGCGCGGCGAATCTTTGCCGGCATTTCACACGCGGTACTCAATCCTTTGGGTATAAAACGGCTACAGGAATCTTGCTTGGAAGAGCTCATTGTCACGAACACGGTGCCGGTCCATCCCATCGAAGGAGTGAAGATGACCGTGCTCGATGTCGCTCCCCTTCTAGGGGAGGCGATCAAGCGGATCCACAACGGTCAATCGGTCTCCTCGCTCTTCCGCGTGGACGGCAAGATGATTCTCCCATGAGCAAAGAGCCTTCCTTTTCGGCCGAGCTACTCCATCTGCTCGAGGAAAATTCCCTTCGATCGCCGGAACTCCTCGGCAAGCTCTTGGATCGCGAACCCTCCGAAGTAGAGCAAGAGATCGCCCGGCTCGAGAAAGAAAAGGTGATCCTCGCTTACAAGGCGATCGTGGACGACGAAAAGGCGCAACGCCGGACTGTAAAAGCTGTCATCGAGGTGAAGCTCGTTCCGGAGCGGGGAGGGGGTTTCGATCGCTTGGCTCGAAGAATCGCCCGTTATCCAGAGGTTACTTCCTGTTTTCTCATGAGCGGGGGCTACGATCTCCTGGTCTTCCTCGAAGGCTCCACCTTGCAGGAGGTCGCCCTCTTCGTCTCCGAGAAGCTCGCGACGCTGCGGGGGGTGACCTCTACGGCAACCCATTTCATGTTGCGAACCTACAAGCAGCAGGGCGTCCTCGTCGGAGACGCCGCCGAGACGGATCGTCTGCCGATCAGCCCGTGAAACGAAGCACCATGGAGCCGGCTCCTCATCCTCGGCGGGGAAAAATCCTCCCTTTCGTCCCTGACGGCGAATCGTGGGTGGCACGACATGTGCGGGATCTTCCCCGGTCGGGAATCCGAGACTTCTTCGATCTCGTGCAAACGATGGAGGGGATTGTTTCTCTGGGGATCGGTGAACCGGGAGAGTGCACGCCTTGGAACATTCGGGAGCAAGCGATCTTCGCCCTCGAGTTGGGGAAAACAGGTTACACATCGAACATCGGCCTTCCGCGGCTGCGCCGGGCGATCAGCCGCTACATGGAACGCCTGACCGGAGTGCGTTACGACCCGGAAGAAGAGATTCTCGTGACCGTCGGTGTCTCGGAGGCGCTCGATTGCGCCTTGCGCGCCATCGTCAACCCGGGAGAGCAAATTCTCTTCGCAGAGCCGAGCTACGTCGCCTATTCCCCTGGGGTAGTGCTCGCGCACGGAGTTCCGGTCGGAGTCCCCACCCGGTTCGAGGATACATTCCGCTTGCGGGCCGAAGAGTTGGCCGAGAAAGCGAGGCCAGGCGTCAAGGCGCTGCTCTTGAACTCTCCGGCGAATCCGACCGGCACGATGGTAAAAGAAGAAGAGTTGGAAAAGATCGCGGGGATCTGTCGAAGGGAGAATTGGGTCGTTCTTTCCGACGAGATCTATGCGGAGTTGACCTACGAGAAGCCCCACCGTTCCATCGCAAGCCTCCCCGGCATGAAGGAGAGGACGATCGTCTTCAATGGATTGTCCAAAGCCTTCGCGATGACCGGCTTTCGCCTCGGTTGGGCTTGCGGTCCGGCGCCCCTGATAGCCGCGATGGTCAAAATCCACCAGTATTCGATGCTCTGTGCGCCGATCTTGAGCCAGGAGGCCGGGGTCGAGGCGCTGGAGCATGGCGCGGCCGAAGTCGAGGCGATGCGCCGGATCTATCAGAAAAAGAGAAACTACCTCTGGCGTAGCCTGACCGCCTTGGGTTTCCCTTGTCATTCCCCGGAGGGTGCATTCTATCTTTTTCCCTCGATCGCACCGTTCGGCCTTTCTTCGAAAGAGTTCGCGCTTCGTCTTTTGCGGGAAGCGCTCGTCGCAGTCGTTCCGGGTACCGCGTTCGGACCGTCGGGGGAAGGACACCTTCGGTGCAGCTTCAGCCCGCGCATGGAAGAGCTGGAGGAAGCGGTCGGACGCCTCAGCCGATGGATGCGCAAGAGCTTCCCCAAAAAAAGCGATCCGGCGGCGAGGAGTTGAGAAATCGGAAGCGAGCACTTCTTGCGTTGGTGGTCAAGGCCTTGGATACTGTCTTCATGAACTCTCGTTTCCATCGGTCCCTCTTTTGTTGCGGGGCAAGGGCGAGTTAGAACGGAGAGGAGTGCCTGTGGATTTGCAAACGGCTCGAGAAGGAAGTACGGAAAAAATCGTCCAGTTTTCCGTTTACATGGAAAACAAGGCGGGTCGGCTGCTCGACCTGGTTCGCCTTTTGACCGGCGGCGGGGTCGACATCGTCGGCTTTACGATCCTCGATTCGGTCGATGCGGCCGTGATCCGCCTGGTCGTAGACGACCCCTCGAACGCCCGCGACCTCCTGCACGAACATAATATTGCTTTCAACGAGTCGACGCTGGTGGCGGTAGAGCTTCCTCAGAGTGCGGAAGATCTGCGGAAGCTGCTGGCGACTCTTTTGCAAGCCGAGATTAACATCTACTTCAGCTATCCCCTCATGACCCGTCCCTACGGGAAGGCGGTGCTCGCCCTTCGTGTCGAAGATGACGAATTGGCCCGCGCGGTTCTGATTCGCAACCAGTTTCGGGTGCTTTCCCAAAAAGATATCAGCCGCTAAACGGCAGGGAACGATCAGGGAGAGAGGATCATCTCCGCGAGCGCCGAGCGTAGCGGTGCGCTCGAAAGGGCCATGAACCCCCGGTTGGGGTGGTCGAGTTCGAGTATCAAGAAGAGAGCGCAAGCGATGGAGAGCGCTCCTGTGAGGAAAGCGACGACGATGGTCGCATTGAGCCGCACGAAGAGAGCGAATCCGAAAAACAGGGCGACCAGCCAAAAGAGGAGAACCCCGAGAAAGGCGGACGAGATCGAATTGCTTCCTTCACGTTCCATGAGGGCGCGACTATGCCGGAGCGAAGCTGCGACGGTAAACGCTTCTCTCTGAATAAAGCTCTGCGCCTCCGTTCTCGGTTTCAAATTCGCGACACTCGCGAAAAAGGATCCTACCGTCGAGCGGGTCCGCCAAGCGCCGCTCCCCTCCATCGTCCCGATCATCCTAGCGACCGTTTCCCGAAGTTCCCTGCGTGCGCCGGACGCCTCGGGGCCGTAGTAGGTGAGGAGTCTGTCGATTTCGGTGATGCTCGCTGCGATCTCCAAGAGTTGCTTTGTCTCCGCCGATCGGATGCTCTGGGCCTGGGCCGTGAGGAAGCCCAGGACCATGGCCGAGAGCGTGGCGATGAGCCCCATGATGAGCTTGATCGCGTCCGCGGAGCCCTTCTCAAGATGATGGCTCGGCAAACGCCCCGCCACGGCGGCCCCGGCGATTGCCGCCAGAAAGACCGAGGCGAAGGCCGACGCAGCGAAGAGGAGGGGGTTCAAATTTCCCAGCATGGACGGCTCGCGAAATACGACCAAAGAGAAGGGGCGGGGCAAGAAAAATCGCTTCCGGCTGGAACAACGGCAGGGAAGGGTCGGGGACGGCCGCCTTTGCCTATGCGCAAGGCGGCTCCAATCCCGTCCGAACATCGCGGCGGCTCGGCCGATGCGATGCGCGCGAAGCGACGCTCTTGCTCAATGGAACCCTCGGGACGATTGTCGCGATCCGTTCGCTCCCATCGAATCCCCGGAACGGGGAGAGATGCTCCCGGAGTCGGGTCATTCCCGCGAATGGATTGGCAGAGGCGTCAATTTCCTGGGGTGAATCGGTTTTATAGCGCTGACCAAGAGTGCGCGAAGATGGGGAGGAGCGGGATCGGGATCGAGCGGTTGGATCCGGATCTTGGTGAATCCGGCGGCGGAGAGCCACTTTTCGAGTTCGCTCTCCGAAAAGCCGAGCCAGTAGTCTCCGTAAAGCGAACGGGCATCCTCGAAGGAGTGCTCGCTCAAATCGAGGATGGCGAGCGTTCCTCCCGGCCGCAGAATCCGAGAAGCGGCCGCAATCGCTTGTGCGGGATTCGGAGCATGGTGGAGCGCCTGGCTCAATACGGCAATGTCGACGCTCGACAAAGGGATCGGCGGGTTTTGCAGGTCACCCACCCGGAATTCGAGGTTGGCGAAGTTTCGCTTTTTCGCTTCTTGCGCGGCAAAGGCGACCATCTTGGGGGAAATGTCGACCGCGATGACGCGCTCCGCCCGCTCGGCGAGAAGCTGCGAGAGCCAGCCCTCGCCGCATCCCAGGTCGGCGATGACGACGGGTGAGAGCAAGCGGGCGAGGAGGGGTCCCACCGCCGGCCAACCCCTTCCGGGACAGGGAGCGCCCCCCAGCCGACCCGCCATCCGATTGAAATGGGCGCGGGTTTCTTCCTTTCGCCTTTCGATCACCTTCCGCAGCCGCTCGGGATCGCGATCCGCCTCGCCGCTTTCCTCCAGCAGGAGAAGCGCCGTGGCGGAGAGGCGTGCTTCGGCTTCTTCCCGCTCGGGAGGGAGGGAGTAAAAGGTCTTTCGGCCTTGGCGGCGGGCGCAGACCAGCCCCTCGGATCGAAGCAAGGCGAGATGACCCGAAACGGCCGGCTGGCTCGCTTGGAGAACTTCGCAAATCTCGGCGACGGAAAGTTCCTGCTTCTGCAACAGGGCGAGGATGCGCAACCGAGTGAGATCCCCCAACATCGCCCAGAGGCGGCGGAGCCGATCGCCGCGTCGGGCTGAGGAGGAAGGGGCTTTTTCATGCATCAATCTATATTTATCAATGAATATTTCGGTTGCCAACGCTCGATTTTCTCTCAAGAATGGCGCCGTGATCCCCAGAAAACATGTATTCGCCTCGGAATCGGTAACCGAAGGGCATCCGGACAAGGTCTGCGATGCCGTTTCGGATTCAGTCCTCGATGCCTGCCTGGAACAAGACCCTCACAGCCGAGTCGCCTGCGAGACGCTTGTGAAAAGCAATCTCCTCGTGCTGGCCGGAGAGATAACCACGCGTGCGAAGCTCGATTATGTCCAGATCGCGCGCGAACGAGTTCGAGAGATCGGCTATGATGAGCCGAGCGAGATCTTTCACGCCGACAAGCTGCAGATCCTCTACGCTCTTTCGCAGCAGAGCCCAGACATTGCCCAGGGCGTTGACGGCACCCATGGAGCGACTCCCGGGGTTCAAGGAGCGGGGGATCAAGGCATGATGTTCGGCTTCGCTTGTCGGGAGACGCCCGAGCTGATGCCCGCTCCGATCACCTTTGCACACCGTCTCTGTCGCCGGCTCTCCGAGTTGCGCCGCACGAAGGTGGTGCCGTGGCTTCGCCCGGACGGGAAAGCGCAGGTGTCGCTCCTCTACGAGGGGAATCGGCCGGTCCATGTGGAAGCGATCGTCGTCTCGACGCAGCATGCTCCGGAAGTCGGTCAGAATACGATCCGGGAAGTCGTGCTAGCCGAGGTTGTAGCAAAAGCAATTCCGCCCGAGCTTCTCGATCGCTCCACGCAGTATTTCATCAATCCGACCGGACGCTTCGTCGTCGGCGGGCCGGAAGCCGACAGCGGTTTGACCGGACGCAAGATCATCGTGGACACCTATGGCGGGATGGGAAGGCATGGGGGAGGCGCCTTCAGCGGAAAGGATCCGTCGAAGGTCGATCGCAGCGCCGCGTATATGGCTCGGTATGTCGCGAAGAACGTCGTGGCATCCGGCGCCGCCGACCGGGCGGAAGTGCAGCTCGCCTACGCCATCGGCCATCCCGATCCCGTCTCGGTCGCCGCTGACACTTTTGGGACCGGACGGGTGGAGGAAGAGAAGATCGTCCATGCGATCCGGGATGCATTTCGGCTTAAGCCAGCGGAAATCATCGAGGAGCTCTCGCTGCTCCGGCCGATCTACCGACAGACCACCAACTACGGGCACTTCGGGCGGGTCGATCAGCTGGACACCTTTTCCTGGGAGCGGACCGATCGCGCGCTGCTGCTGCAAAAGCTGCTCGGCCTTTAGGAAAAGCAAGCTGCAAAAAGCAAACTGCCACAGAGAAAGAAGGGTTTTCGAACATGACGACTGCTGAAACGCAAGAGAAGCGAATGACTTCCGCCGGGGACTTCCGAGTCAAGGACATGACATTGGCCGAATTCGGCCGGAGGGAGATCGAGGTAGCCGAGGCGGAGATGCCCGGATTGATGGCGCTGCGCAAGGAGTTTGGACCGACGCAGCCTCTGCGGGGAGCCCGAATCGCGGGTTGTCTCCACATGACAGTGGAGACTGCGGTCCTCGTCGAAACGCTCATCACGCTCGGAGCGGAGGTGCGGTGGAGCTCCTGCAACATCTTTTCGACGCAGGATCATGCGGCGGCGGCTCTCGCTGCGCGGGGCATTCCGGTCTTTGCCTGGAAAGGGGAGACCGAGGAAGAATATCTCTGGTGTATCGAGCAGACGCTTCGCTGGCCCGACGGCTCGTTCCTCAACATGATTCTCGATGACGGCGGAGATTTAACCGAGCTCGTGCATGAAAAGCATCCGGAGCTGCTGCCGGGCATTTATGGCATTTCCGAAGAAACGACGACGGGGGTGCACCGGCTCGCGCGGCGGGCCG
>NZ_CABFUZ020000004.1 GCF_902143385.2 Methylacidimicrobium cyclopophantes | reverse complement strand
GCCCGCGCGGGCCTCTCCCCTCTCCCGAGCAGTTCCATGAAGAAGCCGCCGCGGCGAAGGAGACGGCCCCCGCCTGATCCGCCCTACTTCCCTCTACTCGGAAAGAACTTTCCATCCAAGCCCCAGCACTGGCCCGCCTGGACGCATCCCAGCGCGAGGAGAACGACGAGGAGCAAAAGATCGAGGTTCCGCTGGCAAGGGCCCATCCAAGAATTGGCTAGGAAGTAGTTTCCCGCCAGGAAGAAGCCGGCGAACGCGCCGGTGCGGGCGAAAAGCCCGAGCACGAGCGAAAGCCCGAGCAAAAGCTCTCCCCAAGCCACCAGCGCGGCAAAGAGGCGGCTATTGGGGATCGCCGCATGATAGAGAAACGCACGGTACCAACCGATCGGATTCTTTTCGGCAAATTCCAAGAGCCGTTTCGGCAAGGCTTCTCGCCACCCTTGGGAGACGGTGGGGATCGGTAGGCCGGCTTGCAGGTCTCCCCAACTCAGCTTGTGGGTCCCGCTCTCCAAGAAGAGGAGCCCCAGGAAGATCCGTAAGACAGCTAGCCAGCGATGCGCAGTGGACATCCGCTCTTCTCCGCTCGGGCTAGGTTCGATTCTTGCCTTTGCTCTTTTCCCCCTCCCGGGAGAAGACTGGAGCAAAGCTCCGCAGCGGCATTCCAACCGGAACCGTTCCCCCCTCGTGGCGGCTCGTCCTTTCGAGCTCCACTTCGTAGACGACCCGGTCCGATCGGTAATAGCGCTTCTGAAAGTAGACGGCCTTGTTCTGGCTCGTATAGGAAAGGCGACTGATCAAGAGCAGCGGTTTGCGCCGCTCCACCCCCAGGACCTCGGCTACCTCGGGCTCTGCCTCGACCGCTTCGATCCGGTAGTGTCCGCGGAGGATCGCGATGCCGCAATCGGCTCCGAGGATCCGGTAGATCGTATCCCGGATCAGATCTCGTCCTTCGAGCAGCTTGCCATATTCGTAGGGCAGCCAAGTCTGGTCAAAGGCGATCGGCTCCCCGTCGCCCAGGCGCAACCGATCGAGCCGGACGCAGGGAACTCCCTCTTCCAGTCCCAGACAGGAGGCGATTTGTCGGCCGAGCACCTCTTCCCCTTGGAAGAGGATCCGCGAGGAGGGTTCCAGGCCGGCTTGAGCCATGTCCTCGGAAAAATCGGTGAGGCGCACCAGCCCCTGCCGCAGACGGGGATTGGCGGCAAAGGAACCCACACCCTGGCGGCGATAGACGAGGCCGTCGGCTTCGAGAGTCTGCAGGGCGCGCCGCACGGTAATGCGGCTCACCCGGAAGCGCTGCTGCAGTGCCTTCTCCGATGGAAGGCGATCCCCTTGCACGTAGCAGCGGGATTCGATCTGCTCCCGCAGCCAGAGGGTCACCTCTTCATGACGAGGCAGCCGTCTGGTCACCTCCAAGCGGCTGCCGTTCCGTTTCTTCCCCTTGCCCGGCGCCGCCCGCGGCCCCTTCGCTTTCATTCGGCAGTCCTCTCCATCGGGAAATCTTGACATCCCAAGATGTAATTACAATATTTTTCTCTATGGCCGCGACGGCAAAATCACGAAGTTTCCTCAAGTTTTTCTTAGATTCCGTTTTTCTCCTAGCCCTCCTCTCCTTGGGAGAACGACTCCTGGCTCAGGAGGAAGAGGAAGTCTTTACGCAAAAGGAGGTCGAAACGGAAGCCCGCCGTTACATCGACCAAAAGAGTCAGGAGAACCAAGGGGTCTTCCTCTTCCAGGACCCCGTCGAAAACCAACGGATCCCTCTGCTCTTCGATCGCGTCCGACTGGTCCGCTCGATCTCGGGCTACGGCTACTTCGCCGCGGTCGATTTCCATGAAAAGGGATTCGAGCCTCCCAAGCCCTACGAACTCGACTTCTGGTACAAGCCGCGCGCCAAGAAGCTGGTCCTCATGGATATTCGCATTCATAAGGTCCCGCGGAAAGAGGGCAACGGCTGGGTGCTGGTCAGCCGCATGCCCGTACCCTGGTGGTGGCTTCCGGTGAGTGAGCATCCCGGCCATACGGAGTTCAAGAGGGCCTGGGAGGTCAAAGCCGCCATCCATGAATACCTCGCCGATAAGATCCGAGAAGGGGGCGGGGTCCTTCGCATCAAGGACGAGAAGACCAGGCAGGAGATCCCCCTTGAGTTCGTGGAGATCCACAATCCGGTCCGCCGCATCCCGGATAAGGATTACTTTGCCTGCACCGATTTCCGAGAAAAGGGAGAGCCCGAAAAGATCTACGACATCGACTTCTGGCTGGCCGAAAAGAACGGGAAGCTCTTCGTCGACCAGGTGAAGATTCACAAGGTCCCCGAAAAGGAGGACGGCCATTGGATTCAAGTCGAGCGCTACTCCTTCGAGGCGGACAAGCCGATCGTCGTGCCCTAAGCGGATTGGACTCGGCATGCTTGCGGAAGGACCCCCTTCTTCCTCCTCTTTCGATCGGTCCCTCCCGGAGCTCGCCCCCTACTCCTTCGTCCTTCCCGAAGAGCGGATCGCCCTGGCTCCCTCTCCCGACCGGGCCGAAGCCCGACTCTTGCTCCTCGACCGCCGGAGCCGATCGATCGCCCACTACCGAATCCGCGATCTCCCCGCCCTCCTCGACCCCGGAGATCTCCTGGTCCTCAACGACTCCCGGGTGATCCCGGCCCTCTTCCCCTGCGCGGAGCCGCGCCTCTCGCTCCTCCTTCTGGAGGAGCAAGAGCCTCTTCTCTGGAGAGCCCTCGTCGAGCCGGCCCGGAAGGCCCCGCTCGGCCGCTCGCTTCTCTTCGTGGCCGATCTTGGAAAGGCCGAAGAAGAAAGACTCACGGCGGAAGTCGTCGGGGTGCGTTCCCGCGGCGAACGTCTCCTCCGCTTTTCCCGGCCATTCCGCTTGGAGCGATTCGGCCTCCCTCCCCTGCCTCCCTACATTCGCAAGCGGCGCGGCCGCGCGTCTGATTCCTCTTTCTCCGATTCCGAACGCTATCAGACCGTTTTCGCCCGCCAGCCCGGATCGGTAGCCGCCCCGACCGCGGGCCTTCACCTCACCCCGGAGCTCCTCGCCCGTCTCCCCCACGCGTTCGTCACGCTCCACGTGGGCCCGGGCACCTTCCGACCGATTGGTCCTGCCGAATGGCGGAGCGGCCGTCTCCATCCGGAGCGCTTCTCGATCCCCTCGGGTTTCGCCGAAGCCGCGGCAGCCTCCCGAAGGCTGGTTGCCGTGGGGACGACTGTCGCCCGCGTCCTCGAAACCGCGCCCGACCTCTGCGCCCAGAATGGAACGACCGACCTCTTCCTCCGTCCTCCCTGCGCCTTCCGGCGTACCGGGGCGCTCCTCACCAACTTCCATCTCCCCCGATCGAGTCTATTCCTTCTAGTTTCGGCCTTCGCCGGCCTCGAGCTCATCCACGAGGCCTACCGGGAGGCTATCGCATCCGGCTACCGCTTTTATAGCTACGGCGATGCAATGCTCATTCTGTAAGAAAGAGGGGTCGCTGCGGAACGCCGCAAGCCCGTCGAAGCCGCGGCAAGAGCCGGGAGAAACGTCGCTCGATCCGATCGTTCTTGATCGCCGCGGCAAGCGCCCTCCATTGGCCGACGAGGACCGCCAGCCGCTTGGCCCTCGTAAGCGCCGTGTAGACGAGATTACGCTGGAGCAGAAGGTAGTGCTGCATCGCCAGCGGAATGACCACCGCAGGAAATTCGGAGCCCTGGGACTTGTGAATGGTGATCGCGTAGGCGGGGGAGAGCTCATCGAGTTCGCCAAACTCGTAGGGAAGCTCCCGTCCCTCGAAACGGACGCTCACGACCTGCTCCTCCGGATCGATCCGAATCACCTCCCCGATATCTCCGTTGAAGACCTCCTTCTGGTAGTTGTTCTTCGTCTGAATGACCTTGTCGCGCAGCCGGAAGCACCAACCGAAGCGCTCGACCTCGATCTCCCCGTGACCGAGAGGGTTGAGCTCTGCCTGCAATCGCTCATTGAGCTCGATGACGCCCAAGCTCCCTCGATTCATCGGAGAGAGCACCTGGATCTCGCGCAGGGGATCCAAACCGAACCGCTGGGGGATTCGCGTCTTCACCATCTCCAAGAGGGTCGAGGCGATCCTTTCGGGCTCCTCCCGCGAAACAAAATAGAAATCCGACTCTTCCGCTTCCGAACGCTCCGGCAAGAGACCCCGCCGCATCCGGTGAGCCGTCGCGATGATCCGACTACCGGCGGCCTGCCGAAAGACCTCGGTGAGCTCGGCGACCGGAACAACTCCGCTCCCGACGAGATCCCGGAGCACCATGCCGGGCCCTACCGACGGAAGCTGGTCGGCATCTCCCACCGCAAGCAGACCCGCTTCCTCGGGCAACGCCCGCAAGAGGTGGCCGAAGAGCGGAACGTCGACCATCGAGCACTCGTCGACCACGAGCAGGTCGCACTCGAGTGGTCGATCCTCGTCCCGAGTAAACCTCCCCGTCGCCGGCTGCACCTCGAGCAGCCGGTGAATCGTCTTGGCCTCTCTTCCGGTTGCTTCCGCCAACCGCTTCGCGGCGCGTCCGGTGGGAGCGCACAAAAGCACCCTCACCCCCTTTGCTCCCAAGATCAGCAGCAGGGTGCGCAAAAAGGTCGTCTTCCCCACTCCGGGTCCGCCGGTAACGACGAGCAGGCGACTCTCGCGGGCGCGGCGCAAAGCCGTCCGCTGACTCGCGGAAAGTTCCTTCCCGGTCCTCTCCCGCGCCCACTCCAGAGCTCTTTCCCAGTCGATTGGAGGATAGCGGGGCGGCCGGGAGAGAAGCGAAGCAATCCGCTCCGCGATCCGCTCTTCGGCGCGCTGGAGGTAAGGAAGAAAGGCCCAGGACTCGCCTTCCTCGTCCTCCAGGAGGAGATCTCCTTGCGCCGCCGATCGTTCCATCGCTTCCCGCAGCCGAGCCTCCTCGAGCTCCAAGAGTTTCTCCGCTCCCTCGAGCAGCAGCCGGACGGGAAGCGCACAATGGCCCGATTCGGCAGCCTCCAGGAGCAGATGGGCGAGGCCGGCGCAAGCCCGATCGAGGGAATCCTGAGCAATGCCCACTCGCCGGGCGATTTGATCCGCGGTTTGAAAGCCGATCCCCGGAATATCCCGGGCGAGCCGATAGGGTTGGGCGCGGACGGTCTCCACGGCCTTCGGCCCGTAAGTCTTGTAGATGCGCAAGGCCCGGCTCGTGCTCACCCCGTGGGAGTGGAGGAAGAGCATGATCTCCCGGACCGCTTTCTGCTCGTTCCATGCATCCTTGATCCGCTTCCGTCGGGTCGGCCCGATCCCGTCGACCTCTTCGAGTCTGGCCGACTCCTTTTCGACGATCTCTAGGATCTTCTCGCCGAACCGCTCCACGAGCTTCTTGGCATAAACGGGCCCGATTCCCTTGACCATCCCGCTGCCCAGATACTTTTCGATCCCCTCCAAGGTCGTCGGCGGCGTCGTCCGCAAGGAGTCGGCCCGAAATTGGAGTCCATGCTCCCGCTCCCGGACCCACCGGCCTTCGGCCGTAAGCCATTCGCCAGGCCCGACCGACGCGACTCTCCCGATCACAGGGACGAGCTGCCGCCTGCCGGCGACCTTGACCTTCAGGACGCAGAATCCGCTCTCTTCGCTAAAAAAGGTGACCCGTTCGACGAGGCCCGAAAGCTTCTCGGGCGGGGGAAGGGAAGATGCCACGGGACGCCTGCCGGAAAAGATTGCCGCCGATTCTCCGAAAAGCCAACCCTTTCTCGCTGGGGCACGAATGCTCCGCTCCGGGAAAGTCCTCGCCCCGCCCCAGGCGATTTCCCGCAGCTCGCCTTAAAAAGGTCGCGACTTCCGTAATCTCTCGAGCTGGCGCTTGCGCCAGAAGCGGTAGAGCAGGAACCCGAGGATGCCCAAGGCGATGAGCTCCCCCGCACCGAACGAGGCGAACCTCTTGGCCGAAGGCATCCCGACCGTGATAGGAAACCTCAGTACGACGGGCTGCTTCGCCGCGTTGACCGCCCCCTGGGGCTTTACCTCCAGAATATAGCGTCCCGGAGTGGAAAAATGGACCCGAAAGGAGGCGATGCCTTCGCGGTAGACATGGGCCGGAGCCTCCGCCGTAATTTCGTGCGTCGCCTCACGAATGAGCGTGAGCGTGAGCGGCGTCTTCCAGAGAGGATGGCTCATGAGATCGAGCACCAGGGTCGCCTCTCCCAACTTCGGTACGTTCTCGCAATAGCTGTCGTACTGCCCCAACGGCTCGTACTTGCAGATGTCGAGATGCGCGGTATAGCCATCCTGACTGACGACGCCGCAGTCGATGGGTCCCTTCGGACGATGGCGGTGCGCAAAGGAAGAGTTCGGAACGAGCAAAACCGAGACGGCAAGAATCGCCAAAAGCAGGCGTAACGCCCCATTCCCGCACCCTCGCTCTGGGACCCCCGAAGCTCCCGGAACGAGGCTCTTGCTCCCTGTCCACCAATTGCTCACTTTTGCTGGATAAGCCTACTCGGCGGGGAAGAAGGGAGCAAAAGAAAAAAAGAAGATCTCCCGCAGAAGCCGAAATATCAGACAAAGGAACTCTGCAAGAGAATTCCTCCTTCCCGGGAGAAGAACCCCGTCTTGCCGGCCGTCGACGCGAATCGGAGAAAGCGCACGGCTTTTGCCGAAATGCTCCTCGGCAGGGGAGCTTCTTCCCCCGTCGCGAGGGATCAGGCAAAACCCGACTCTCCCATCGGGGACGCTCCGATCCCAGCGACTACGGAAAGTCGGGGGAGTTTCTGCTTGCGGCAAAGGCGGAATTGCCAGTAATTCTTATAAACGAGTCTTACATCGAAGCCGGCGGGCTCTTCCTCGCGCTTCTCAAGCGGGGCGGGGAGCGGAAAAAGGAGAAAATGATGCAGAAGAAATGGCCAGCGTGGAAGCGGATCCTAGGAATTTCGCTCGCGCTCGCGTGGTCTATCCAACCGAGCTCGTCCTGGGCGCATGGGGGCGGGGGAACCGGAGGGCTCGAGTGCGGACTGATGCAGAAAGAAGGGTATGCCATCCACTTGGATGTCTATGTCCGTAGCCAAGGCGGCATGGGCAACTTCAAGACCTATTGCCAGAACGTTCCGACGACGGGAAGGATGAGCCTGGTCCTCGATCTGGTGACCCCACAGCTTCGGCAGATCCCGCTGGAGTGCACGGTAACCTCTTCGGAAGGAAAGGTGGTCGCTCACTTTCCGGCCCAAGTCTTTTCGAGCGGGGTCGCTTCGCTCGATCTCGACTTACCCGACCGAGGCCGGTACATGGTCGATCTCACGCTGGTCGGCAAGAACGGGGCGGACGGGAAACCGCTCGTCTTCCGATTTCCGATCAATGTGGGGATGGGCGTGATGTGGATGGGGGTTGCAGCGGGCGGTCTGCTCGTCGTGGCCGCAGGAGGGGTTTTCTTCTATCGCCGCATGGCTCGCCGACCGAGGCTCGCCGGACCCCGAGGCATCGAAGCCAGCGCTTCGTAAGCCGCGGCGTCCGCCCTAGCGCCGCACGCACTTTCGAGCTATTTTTAAGAAGATTGGATGGAGCCGTTTCGTGCGGCACCGGAAAAAGGAGATCGAAATGAGCCAACTTGTCGGAGGAAGGAAGAAGTCGACATGGCTGCTTTTGCTTACGCTAGCCGTGGTCGCCGCGGGGAGCTTTGTCTTCCTGCAAAAGCGGAACGCCGTTCCGGTAAAGCAGTACGACTTTTCCGTCGACCCCGACGCTTACCCCGCAGCAAAGCCTTTCGAAGTCGTCCATCTCAAGGACGGAGAGAGTTTCTCGATCTCCGCGGACAAGGTACAGGAAACCATCGCGGGAGCGAAGGTGAAGCTCCTGGCCTACAACGGATCGGTCCCCGGTCCCTTCCTTTGGGTTCCTCAAGGGGGACATATCACCGTCACCCTCAACAACCAGATCGGAGTGCCGACCACGATCCATTCCCATGGCCTGCGGCAGGACAACTCCCAGGACGGCGTTCCCGATGTGACCCAGCCCGAGATCGCCCCCGGCACCACCTATGTCTACCACTTCCGCTTCCCCGACCCGGGAATGTATTGGTATCACCCCCATTACCGCGATGACTTCGAGCAGGAGCTCGGACTCTACGGCGTCTACATGGTCGAGCCCTCCGACAAGGACTATTGGGGGCCCGCCAATCGGCAGATCCCGCTCGTCTTTTCCGACATCCTGATCAAGGACGGTGTCGTTCCGGAGTACCACGCCGACTACATCAACTTCGCCTTCATGGGAAGATACGGGAACACCCCCCTCGTCAACGGCAAAACCCACATCGACATCGACGTCAAGAAGGGAGAGCTCCTCCGTCTCTACTTCCTCGACAGCGCCTCGGCGCGCCCCTTCCGGCTCCAACTTCCGGGCATTCAGATGAAGCTCGTGGGAACCGACGGCGGACGGTATGAGCGGGAACAGTGGACCGACGCGGTCGTCGTCTCTCCCTCGGAGCGCCAGATCGTCGAGTGCTACTTCCCCAAGGAGGGAGAGTACAAGCTCATTCACCACGCCGTCGACCCCTTGGTCGGCCCGCGCACCTACGAGCTCATTACCTTCCGCGTCGGCTCGGAAGAGGCGACCCCTTCCTATGCCAAGGAGTTTGCTACGCTGCGGGAAAACAAAGCGACCATCGAAGAGATGGAGCCCCTCGCCGCGCGCTTCCGGGATACGCCTCCGGATAAGACGATCCGTTTTCTCGTCTCGGTCTCGAAACAAGCCGCCAAGGGGTTGGCGGAACCAGGCAGCGCTCCCTCTTCCGGTCCAAGCGCCGGCGGCGCCTTCCCAGGTCTTCTCACGATCCTCGCCAAGACGGGGGCGAAGGTTGAATGGGAAGACCATATGTACAACCAGAATAAGGCCTCTACTTCCCGAGAGGTCCATTGGGAGATCGTCGATCTCGATACGGGCAAGGTTCTTGGCCAGAAGATGGCAAAGGGGATGGGCGACATGGGCGGCAACGTCGATTGGACGTTCAAGCAGGGAAGTTTCGCCAAGATCCGGATCATCAATGACATCCATTCTCTCCATCCGATGCAGCACCCCTTTCACATTCACGGACAGCGTTTTCTGGTCCTCAACACCAACGGGGAGGAAAACCCAAACAAGGCATGGAAGGACACGGTGCTCGTCGGCGCTGGCGACACCGTCGACATCCTCGTCGATTTGAGCAATCCCGGAACCTGGATGGCTCATTGCCATATCCTCGAGCATCTCCACAGCGGGATGATGTTCTCCTTCTCCGTTACGCCGTAACGCTCATAGAGTCTTGGTCTTGCTCTGCGGGGCTACTCTCGGTATGGTCTCTTCCGCAATCCGGAAGACGAACAATCCAGCGCTTTTTCCCGCGGATCCGCGCATCGGGAAAGGACGAAACGCATCGAGGAAGCAACACGAATGAGAAGACACTATCCATTACTGGCGATCCTGTGGATCGCAACGACTTGGGCCTCCGCAACGATGGCCGCTCCTCTCCCCGCTCCTCTCGCTTCGGTGATGCCCCCATACCTTGCGGTCGGAAGGGCGCTTGCGGACGATTCTCTCAAAGGAGTGAGCCAGGAGGCGACGACCATGAAAGGGCTCGTCGAGCGCGAGCAAAGCGGCTTCTTCCCGAAGGAGCTATCTCCAGAAATCGATCGGCTCGCCAAAGCAACCGATCTCGACAGCGCCCGCCTTGCCTACAAGGAGATCAGCGACCGACTCATCGCCCTCTTTCGTGCGCACCAGGTTCAGACCGGCCACTACTTTGTTTGCACCTGTCCAATGGCCCAGGCGAGCTGGATTCAGACCGACAAGGAGATCAAAAACCCGTTCTACGGGTCGGCAATGCTGCTCTGCGGCGATGTCACCGAAACATTCTAGGCGCCTTCCCTGGTCCTACAAAGACTCTCTCCCCTTGAGCCACTTTCTAATAGAGCGAACGGCCACGAGTTTCTAAGAGCCAGCGGCTCCTTCCGAAGAAACTTTGAATCGTGTCGCAATCGAATGAGCTCGATTCCGACAGGTAGGATGCAAAAACAGTTAGATACTTCCTTCCGCTCGAGTAGTTCGTTCGGAACGAAGAAAATCCAAAATGCTTCTTTCCAGAAGCCTCACGCGCAGCATCCACGAGCGCAGCCCGCCCGCTCCGTTCGTCTTCTATCCGTGGAAATCGGGCAGGCTGGCTTGGACTTCTCTGCGACCGATCAAAGGCTCAGGAGCCTTTGATCGCATAAGCTGCTACGAAAATCAGCGTCCAGCAAAGAACAAGATAAATGGCACCCATAGGTTCTTCCTCCCCTTTTTGCCGCAGGTTTTTCCTGTTCGCCTTCCACTCTGGTGGGGCGACTCATACCCGCTCTTTCACAGGAGAAATTGCCCAAGAAAAGCGAGCTCTGCAAGACATTTTGTTCTCTTGAACGGCGACGGAGGGAATGGGTGAGGCGCGAGACCGAAGAAGGGCGAATCCCGTGGGAATCGCCATTTGTTGCCGGCAGGCTCCCGGCCGCGGTCTTTCCAGCTCGAGCCCTCTTCCGCCTTAGACCGGGCGGACAATTTCTTTGCAGAAGATCCAATTCTTGCATTTCCAAGTTCGGAAACTTTGCTAGGCTACTTCTCATGGTCGCCAATCCGAAGTGGCCGCCTCCCGGGGGAGATGGGAGCGATACGAACTTTCGCAACCTCCTCATCTTTCTCTTCATCGTCGTCTTTCTGACAGCAATCCGCTTCGTGTTCGAGTTGACGAACGTCTTCGGAGTCTTTACTCCGGCTCAGTGGTAGCGCCATTCGCCTCGGGGGCAATCGGACCGCTTTCCCTTTCGGAACGACCCCTGAGTCGATTCGGGGGACGGTATTGGCGGATCAAGGATGGGGGAGGCGCGCCAAAAATGCGAGGAAGGCGAGCAGAAAGCCCAGTGCCAGGATGACGATGAGGTTGGCGCGAAGCCGCTCCGGTTCGTGCTTCCAGCTATAGACGGCGCGAAGTCCGTATGCCGCCAGAAAAAAGAGCAGAACCCCAGCCGATCCGCTGACCAACACCCGCCAAAGCCTCTCGCTCATCGCAGCTCCTACGGTCTCGGCGAGCGCCAACCGCCGGAGTGGAGGCGCCTTCCTTCTGGGGCTACTTGGTTCCCCCTTCGGGTGTGATCGGCCCCTTCTTTGCCGAGCCATCCGCGCCGATCGTGAGCGCTTCGCCTCCACGAAGCGCATATTGCTCCTTCTTGGCCCCGACCGTAACGGCCGCCTCTCCTTCCTGGACCTCCACGATCTCCTTTCGGTCCTTGATCGAAATCGCGTAGTTTCCCGGCTGCTTGCTCATGACCGTGGCTTGGGCCGTAGCCACCTCCACGTCCTTTCCGGAAAAGCGAATCTTCCCGGCATCCAGACGAAAACGGATCGGATTCTCCCCCAGGAGCTCGGCGTTGCTCGCCGGCTCAAGAACGACCCGATCCGGGTTCCCAGTCCAGCCGAGCGTGCAGGTCGCGAAGTTGTTGGTCCGAATCATCCTCCCCGGCTCGAGGTTATCGCCCTGGCTGAGCTCCACCGCATAGTTGGAGGTGGCCATGCCGACTCCTTCGATCGAGACTACTTGGGCTGCAAAGATGGCGGAGGGCGCAAGCGCCAGCGCGAAAATCCCCGGCCAGAAACGCGGCGCCCGTTTTCCTCCGCTACGACCTCTCCTCGGATTCTCTCCCTCGCTTCGCTTCCTCTCCCCCCCTAACTTCATTTCCCTTTCCATGCTACTCTCCCTTTCCTTTGTTCGGCGCCGCACCGCGCGGCTCATCGACGACGACCCAATAGAGCGACTCCCGAGCGTCGCCCGTGGTGTTTCCTAATTCATTCACGCATAGTGTTGCAATCGCTACGTACATAGATATCGACTTTTGCCGCCGGCTCCAAGCCTCTTGCGGTTCCCTGGGGGGGCCTTCCTACCGAAACCAGCCGCCTTCCCGCCCGGCCGAGGAGGCCCGATCCGTCCGTCGGCTGCGAGACAAAGAAGCGCGCCCTTCTTCCCGCGAGGGGAAGAAGG
>NZ_CABFUZ020000003.1 GCF_902143385.2 Methylacidimicrobium cyclopophantes | reverse complement strand
CGCATTTCCGAAGAAAGATCAGTTCGAGAGCGTCGAAGAGCTCATCCGTGCAGCGCGCAATGGGAGCAGCCGAAGGAATTTGCCGATCTGCTGGAAGTCGATCAGTCAATGGTGAGCAAGTACGAGCGGGGCAAGGCCTGCCCGCCGATCGGCGTCATCAATCTCTGTATGCGTCTGGTGCATACCGCCGAAGGCGAGGCGGCACTGTCGGCGGAACAGCTCGCCGACCGGGTGCGCAAGTCCTTGGCTAACCCGAAGATGGGTCAAGTACGTTCGGCGATCTCCCGTTTGGTGGACGCCTTCGCGTCCCAAACCGCGCAGGGCCGCTCGTCAGGCGCTGCACCGCAATGACATTGGAGGCCGTATGGCGACTCAATCAACCATCGAATGGACGGAGCAGACCTGGAATCCGACCACCGGTTGCACCAAGGTGTCGCCAGGATGCAAGCACTGCTACGCCGAGGTGATGGCGCGGCGGCTGCACGCGATGGGCGCGCCCGGCTACGAGAATGAGTTCAAGCTCACCTTGCACAAAAACCGGCTAGAACAGCCGCTGGCGCGCAAGAAGCCGACCACATATTTCGTCAACAGCATGAGTGACCTGTTCCACGAAGACGTGCCGGACAAGTTCCTCGACCACGTGTTCTCGATCATCGAAGCCACACCACAGCACACCTACCAGATTCTCACCAAGCGCGCGGAGCGGTTGCCCGAGTACTTCGCGCGGCGTGCCTGCCCGCAGAACATGTGGCTGGGCGTGTCGGTGGAGGATAAGAAGTATGGCGTACCGCGCATCGATCACCTGCGCAAGGTGAATGCGCATATCCGTTTCCTCTCGGTCGAGCCGTTGCTGGAAGACCTCGGGTGGATCGACTTGCGCGACATTCACTGGGTCATCGTCGGTGGCGAGTCCGGGCACAAAGCCCGCCCGATGCGAGAAGAATGGGTGGCGAACGTACAGGCCCAGGCCGAGGCCGCTGGTGCGGCGTTTTTTTTCAAGCAGTGGGGCGGCTGGGGCGCCGACGGCATCAAGCGCCACAAGAAGGCGAACGGCCGTGTCTTCCGGGGCCGCACGTGGGATGACTACCCGAGCTCCTTGGCCACGCGGGCCTAGAACAACTTGCCTTGCCCCTCGATATTGGATGCCGTGGCCCAGAAGTTGTGGGCGAGTTCATGTTTCGCCGCCAGAAGCAACCAGTAGAGCGGTTGATTCTTGCTGCCGGTGATCAAACGCATCTCGGTTGACGGCCAGACCTGTCGGCTCGCTACCTTGTCACGCCAGTACTGAAAAACTTCCTGCCGCAGGCCTTGCTGACCTTGAGCGATGGAAACGCTTTGGCGCCAGCCGGGAGCGAAGACGTCGAACGCCGAATCGTCCGAAGTCGCGTTACTGATCAGGTTTCTCTGTAGGTCCATCTGACTCACGTGGACCAGCATGTCGATTCGCTTCAGTGTCGAGAGGGCTTCGATGATGCCGAAGTCGAGCGCTGCCAGATCGAAGGGGTCGAGAAACGCGAAATGCAGGCCGTAGACGTTGATCTGGGCGATGACCGCCTTCACGGCATCGACTGCGGCCCCGTCAACTTCAATCACCGGTGCGCCCAAGTTGCGCAGGCGGGTTGCGGCGGCTTGACGCCGCTGGGCATCGAGGTCGCCGATGAAGACCTGCGAGAACGGCGCGTTGCCTTCTTGGCTCTTCTTCCACGCGGCGACGACACCGCCGTCAATCCACTCGCCGGAGTCCCGTACCTTGCAGCGGCCGGGCCCACAGAACAAATCGATGTAGGTCGCGCCACCTTTGCCTGGGCCAAGGTACTTCGCGCGGGTGCTGCGCGAAATATCGATGTAGCGGCACAGGTAGTCGTGCTTCTCCTTGGCCCAGACGCCCACCTCTTCGGCAGGCAGTCCGTCGTCCCCATCAATCAGTTTTCCCATCGTGTCTCTTTCACAGATCGCTGTCGATCCAGCCAGTCCGCCCACCACTGCATCAGTCCCCGGCGCTGATCGAGGTACTGCGCACGGTTGTACGCCGCCCGTACCGCGTCGGTCTCCCGGTGCGCGAGCTGGCGCTCGATGACATCGTGCGCAAAGCCCGATTGTTCATTGAGCACCGTGGACGCCAGCGCCCGGAACCCATGCGCCGTCATCCGGCCTCGATAACCCAGGCGGTAAAGCGCGAAGAGGAAAGTGTTCTCAGACAGCGGATGCCCTGGGCGCAACGGTGAATCCAGCACAAGATCGCGATCGCCAGTGAACACCCGGAGTTGTTCGAGCACCGCCCGCGCCTGTTGGGACAGCGGCACAACGTGCGGCAGTCCCGCTTTCATTCGGTCCTCTGGGACCACCCAGACCGCGCCGTCCTCGCGCAGCTCAGCCCACCGCATGCCGCGCAACTCGCCGACGCGCACGAAGGTCAAAGCCAGCAACTGCAGCCCCAGGCGAGTGACTGGTTCTTCATAACTATCGATCGCCGCGAGCAATGTACCTGTCTCGCCTGGCGGGATACTGGCCATCGGCTTTTTCACCTTGCGCGGCTGCAGCACCCGCACCAAGCCGCCGGCACCGTGGCTCTCGATGTAGCCCACATCCTGCGCGTAATCGAACACCGCCGCGATGCGCCCGGCCACCCGATGCGCCGTTTCAACGCGGCCGCCCTTCTGCACGGCCTGCACCACCTCGACGAGCTTCGTGCGCGGGATCTTGTCGATCGGCAGCGAACCAATCGCGGGGTACGCGAAGCGCTCCAGTGTGCCGGCAACCTGCCCCTGGTGCTTCCCGTTGGACAGGGATGGCAGTTTGATCTTGAGCCACTGCTCCGCGACATCCTTAAATGTCGGCGCGTGATCTTTCTTCGGAAATGC
>NZ_CABFUZ020000002.1 GCF_902143385.2 Methylacidimicrobium cyclopophantes | reverse complement strand
CTCCTTCGGCGACGCCCAAGAGAGCGGCGGGTCGGAGGGGGTGCTTGGGAAAATAGTCGATAAAAAGCAGAAAAGTTTTCGTCGCTTCGGCATAAGCACCCTCTTGGAACTGTCCGGAAGCGGTCTGAAGAAGCCAAAGCGCACTTTGGGGCATGTCCCGATGTTGTTGAATCAGCGCTAGACGCTCCGAGGAATTCGAAGCTTTCGCATATGCGGAGGCGATTTCTTCCCAACGCAGCCGCCGCATGTGGCTTTGCCAAGCGTAGACGCCAATCGTAATGCCGACGAGAGCCAGAAAGAGAAGAAGAGCGACGATGAGAGAGGTGGTTCCTCGATCTGTTTGGTCCATCGGGGAAAGGGAAGGCCGCTCGCTCGGCATGGTGATGCCTATGAAGCCCTCGGCCGCTTCGGCTGACAAGCGCGAAATGGGGCGGAAGGGTCTTCTGCAAAAAGAAATCGACGGCATCGCCGTCTTCTTTCCGAGGAGATCGGCCTTTGGAAAGACATTCGAGTTGCGAAAGTTCGCTTCTCTGCTGCATAGTCGTGCTTCCTGCCTCGATCGTCCCGGCTCTCGGCGGGGCGCGGCGACGCCGCTTTAGCTCAGAGGTAGAGCAACGCTTTCGTAAAGCGTGGGTCTGGGGTTCGAATCCCCAAAGCGGCTCCCGGTTGTTTGAACTTTTTGCCGAGATTGCTTTCTGGCCAGCTTTTCCTTTACGGTTGAGTGGGCGCTGGATACTCGGCGACGTCCCGTGCCGCCATGAAGAGGGGCACGGCCGGATGAAGGGGCTTCGGTTCATGAGAGTCGAACTCGGTGGCGTGGTCTGGTCATCGATCGGAAAACGGTTGCTCGAGAATCGATCTGGGCCGGGAGAATGGCGGTAGACGACGGCCCGAAAAGGGGGCGTTCCCGGAGTGCTCTTCCTAAGGACGACGCGTTGGTCGAAGGCCCGAATCGAGTCGAGCGGGAAGCAAATGCTGCGGATCGGTGTGATCGCCAATCGGAAGAAGCCGGGTGCTCGCACCTTGATCCGGGCGCTGCGACTCTTTTCCGGCAAACATGGCTTCCCGTTTCTTTGGGAAGAGCAGACGGCGAGGCTCGTCGGGATAGAAGGAAGGCATTTAGAAGAACTGGTTGCGGAGGTCGATCTCCTCATTGTCGCCGGGGGAGATGGTTCCTTGCTGCGCGTCGTCCACGACGTGTATCCCAATCCGGTGCCGATTCTCGGCGTGAATATCGGCGGTTTGGGATTTCTCACCGCCGTGACTCGGGAAGAAATTCTTGAGGCGTTGCCGGATTTGGCTGCGGGTCTCTTGCGCCAGAGTCAGCGACTGGCGCTCGAAGTGCGAGGATCGCTGCGGGGCAAGGAAATACGGATTCCTTGCGTCCTCAACGATGTCGTTCTCTTTCGGGGAAGCTCCTCTCGAATGGCTCGGATCGATGTTCTTGCCGGGGATCTTCCTGTGACGGAGTTTCAGGCCGACGGTCTCGTGGTGGCGACGCCCACGGGCTCGACGGCGTACGCTCTCTCGGCAGGAGGGCCGATCATCGTTCCGGAGGCTCGAGTTTTTTCTCTGACGCCGCTTTGCCCTCACACTCTGACGAATCGAAGCTTGGTATTATCGGCCGATTCCCGAGTCCGGATGATCGTCCCGGAACGGGCCTCTCCCGTCCGATTGGAGTTCGACGGTCAGTCGAGGGGTATTTTACGCCAGGGAGACTGGGTCGAGATCCGCGCTGCCCCGAGTCCGGTGACGCTGGCCTTTCTCACTCGTCGCGACTTCTTCCAAATCCTGCGGGAGAAGCTGCGATGGAGCGGAGCGAGCGTGCCGACGAAGAAGATGCCCAGCGCAACGAACGGAGGGCGATCATGAATCTAGGCGAATTGATCAAGCCCGAGAGAGTCTCCTTGAACGTCCGTGCTCGAACATGGACCGATGCCATTCGGGAAGTGGCAGAGCTCTTGCGGGAAGCGCCGGAAATCGACGATTTTTCCGCATTCCTCGAAGAGATCCTTGCCGCCCAAGGCGGAGGTCACCATTGGTTTGAGAGCGAAGTCGGATTCCCGCATGTCCGGAGCGGTCATGTGAAAAATCTCGTCGTGGCAGCGGGAAGAAGCGTGGAAGGACTCGTACTCCAGGAAGGACAGCCGCCAGTGAAACTGATTTTTGTCATCGGTGTCCCTAAGCAGTTCCACACCGAGTATCTGATCGCCGTCGGGGCGCTCGCACGCGTGGTCCACGAGGCCCCTTCGCGAGCGAGGCTTCTGCGCGTAAAGCAACCGGAGGAGTTTGTCTCCCTGATTGCGGCCGAGGAGCAGAAAGTGTAAAGAGAAGCAAGCGCCCCGGACAGGTGGCTGAGCGGTTTAAGGCACTCGACTCGAAATCGAGCGTGGGGGAAACTCCACCGTGGGTTCAAATCCCACCCTGTCCGCGCTTCCCCCAAAGCCCGACTCTTCCGACACGGTTTCCCCAATCCCTTGCCTAGCTGGGCCTGCTGGCTTTTCGACTGGAAGTTCTGCCATTGCGCGCCATGCTTTCTCTTCTAGCCGAAGGAAGCCGAACGAGCAGGTCTCGGGCGTACTGCCGAAGAGAGAAAAGAAGATCGATCGATGCCGCTTACGCTCCCGTTTCGGGCCGCAAGTGGGGCAAGGAGGAGAGGAGCCCGAGGCTCAACGCAAAGCAGACGAAGGCAGCGAGCATGGGGGTGTGAAAAGAATGGAGACGTTGCGAAAGAAGACCAAAGGCGAGCGGTCCCAATCCGGCGGCCAGCCTGCCGAAAAGCCCCCAAAGACCGAAATATTCGGCGTGCTCGTTTTTCGGGGACAAAATGCCTACCACCGCGCGGCTGACTGCGTGAAGGGAGCCTCCTCCCATCCCGAGAATTGCGGAAATCGCATAAAATGCCAGTTTGTCTTGCACGAAGTAAAAACCCGCCATCCCGAAGAACCAGATCCAGACAATCAGCTGCAATGTTCTCTTGGATCCGAGGAAATCTTCGATGAATCCAAAGAGAATCGCTCCTAGGCAGCCTCCGGTCTGAATCGAGAGAAGAAGGAGAACGGGCTCTTGGCCAGATAGGCCGATCTGCATCTGGCCGTAGAGAGCGGCCATGGCCATGACCATGGCCGCCCCGGTGGTATACAAGAGGAATGCTCCGAAGAAGAGACGGAGTCGAGCCTCGCGGCAGAGCTTGGGAAAGGTTCGAGAAAGATGGACAGCGGAAGTTGCTAGGGCGCTCTTCCAGTCTTGCTGCATCGTACCGCCCCGTTCTCGCACGAAAAGGAGCGTGGGAAGGCCGCCTGCGCAGTAGATGGCTGCGGTCAGGAGGAAGATCAACCGGATCGCGCCGGAGTTAGCGAGGGTGAAACCAGGGGTCAGCAGTGGATAACAAGCGGCGACGCTGAAAAAGCCTCCCACGTTGCCCAGCGCGCGGGCGAGTCCCGAGAGTCTACCGATTTCTGCCGGAGGGGCGAGTTCGGGGAGGAAGCTTGCGGTGAGATTTTCGGTAAAGGAGTATCCGATCGATGCCGCCATAAAGGCAACCAAGCTCGCCCAAACATCCCCTTCGCCCATTGCGGCGAGGCTGGCGGTTGCAACGATGCAGATCACATATGTGACCGAGAGGATCCGCTTCTTTTTCCCCGTCACGTCGGCAAGGGCCCCCAAAAGCGGAGAAAGAACCCCGACGATGGTTTGACAGAAAAAAAGGGCCCAGCCGAAAAGCCAAGTCGCATCCGTTCGATGTGCGCAAACGATCCGGAGAAAATAGGTCCCGAAGACCAGATCGACGATGAGCGTGTTGAAAGCCGTATTGGCAAAATCGAAAAAAGACCAGGCTACCTTTTCCGTTTTGCTGGGAGGAGCGGGGACTGTGGAAGGGGGAACGGCTTTTTCGGAAAGGTGCATGGAAAGGAGCGAATCCGGATCGAGTTGCTTCGCTGTCAAATTCCTCGCGGACTACCACTGCTTTTGCCTGCGAGGAAAATCCTCCGATCAAAGATTGCCGTCGGGATAAGGCGGCGATTTCGCGTAAAGCGGGTCGGCGGATCCCCGGGGGAACGATGGGAACCGACGAACCTGTTGTCGAGGGAAGAAGAAGGCTCCATGGAGAATGAGCGATTGGGCCACGCCCGGCTCGCAAAGAGGCACCCGTTTGAGCTAAGCGTCATCGGAAGACCCTGTCAAGGCATCGTAGGGGGCCCGGGAACGGCCGATTGCCGCCGATCGGCGGG
>NZ_CABFUZ020000001.1 GCF_902143385.2 Methylacidimicrobium cyclopophantes | reverse complement strand
GCACGGAGCGGCTCGGCTCCGGCGATTACCATCCGAATTCTGGCGAAGTCGTAGGGCACGGCATACCGGCCCCAGTACGAGAGAAGGGTGTTCGTGCTGACCAGGATCGTCGCATCCGAAGAGTAGCAGAGCCGAGGAATGGTGTGGGAGCGAAGAGCCCAAGGATAAAGGAAACTGGGGAAGCCTCCCAGGAGAGGCACGAGCACGCCGGTCGTGAGCCCGAAGGCATGAAAGAGCGGCAACGCCGAAAAGACCTTATCTTGCGGCCCGGTTCCAACGACGGCAAGGGCTTGGGCGGCATTTCCCGCCAAGGCTCGGTGGCTGAGAAGCACCCCTTTCGGCGGTCCTTCGGAACCGGAAGTAAAGAGCACGACCGCCGGGTCGTCGAGGAGCGGGAGAGAAGTTTGCGGCGGAGAAAATCGGCTTTCGATCCAAGCCATGAGTGCATCGGTGCGTCGAGTGTTGCCTGGCAAATCCTCCACGAAGAAGAGCGAGAGCCCTGGAATCGTCGCAAGGCTTTCGTCGATTCCGGCAAGCCCCGGCGCAGCCAGCAGCCTTCGGCTCGTCACCACAGTCCGAAGCGAGGCGATTTCCGCCGCCTGCCGCAGGCCGGTTCTCCCGGCGGCCGGGTTGAGCAGTGTGGCAACTCTTCCTCGTCCACAGAGACCCAGCAGCGTCGCAACACCGACGACACTTGTGGGGAAGAGGATTCCGACCCTCTCCCCGGGCTTGCTCCGCCGGCCGAGGACGCGACCGAGCAGTGCGGATAGGGCGAGCAGCCGGCCGTAGGAAAAGGAGCCCACGACGGGATCCTCAAGAGCCGGCCGTGAAAAGCCGTGAAGCCGGGCCGCGCGTCTCACCCCTTCGAAGAGAGGCAAAAGCTCCGTGCTCTCGAAAAAGCCCAACTCCATGATTTCCTGAAGTCGAAGGAAGGCAAGCCGACGCGCTTTCCTCCGTTCGAGCCCGGCCGGTGCCTCGATTCGCGCCGGCCGACCCACCAGGATCGAGACTTTCGGCGCCAGCTTCTTTGCAACCGGCGCGGGACTGCCCCAAAAGAAATGGTCCGTCCCGCGGAGGATAAGGGATATGATGGGAGCGCCGCTGTGGAGGGCAAGAAATGCCGCTCCCTCTTGAATTTTCATGAGGCTTCCCGTGAGAGAGATCCTCCCTTCGGGAAAGAGGAGAACCGAACGCCCATGACGCAGAACGGCCAAAAGCTCCTTAAACGCAAAAGGTCGATCTTCTTCGACGAGAAAACGGTCCGCCTGACCAATCACCCATCGATAAAACGGATTTCGCAGCATCCCCGCGTAGACTACGAACACAGGTCGAATCGGCAGGAAAAGAGAAAGGATGGGCGCATCCATCAGCGAGAGATGATTCGCCACATAAATGGCCCGAGCGGGAAGCTCCGAAGAGCCGCGTATTTCTACGCGGAAGAGAAGGCGGGAGAGAATCTTGGCAATCGGCCGCACACAGGACGCTAGCCCGGAGTTCCGAGCTTTCTCGATGGCCATGGTCGTCCCCTTTTCCCCCAAACCACCATAGGAAGAGGATCGGCTCTTCACGAGACGAAAAGGGAGATGAGCCGCAAAGCTTGCGACGACGCATCCGCAGGCGATAGAATCGAATCGAATGGGGGCTTCCCCAGATGTGATCCGAGTCAATTCTTCCACGCCAAAGGAGATTCCATGAAAGCCGATGCACCCTCGCCCACCATGTCCACCCCTCTCCAAGCTTCCTTCGTGCGTTGGTTTTCCGAAATCGGCATCGAAGACGTGGCGACCGTCGGGGGGAAGAACGCGTCGCTAGGAGAAATGTATCGGGAGCTCTCGTCGCAAGGGGTCAAGGTTCCGAACGGCTTTGCGACGACGGCGGAGGCCTACCGGTATTTCCTGCGCGAGGCGGGGTTGGATCAGCGGCTTTCCGATATCCTCCGAGAGGTCAACAGCCGGAATTTGGAAGACTTGCGCAAGCGGGGGAAAGATGCTCGCCAAGCAATCCTTTCCGCGGCAATCCCTGCGGAGTTGGCCGCCGCGATTCGGGACGCCTACCGAAAGCTCAATGGGGACGGCGGGCAGCCAGCAGACGTCGCCGTCCGCAGCAGTGCGACCGCGGAAGATCTCCCAACGGCCAGCTTTGCCGGCCAACAGGAGACCTATCTCAACATTCAAGGCGAAGATCAGCTCTTGGTCGCTTGCAAGCGCTGCTTCGCATCGCTCTTTACCGACCGAGCGATCTCCTACCGGATCGACAAGGGATTCGACCATCTACGGATCGCTCTTTCAATCGGGATTCAGAAGATGGTTCGCTCCGATTTGGCCGCATCGGGAATCATGTTTTCGATCGATACCGAGAGCGGTTTTCCCGGCGCCGTGTTGATCAACGCCTCTTACGGTCTCGGGGAGAATATCGTCCAGGGAGCCATCAATCCGGACGAGTATTATGTCTTCAAGCCGACCCTGCGGGCCGGCTTTCGTCCGATATTGCAAAAGGCTCTGGGCTCGAAGGAGTTCAAGCTAGTATACGACCTTGGCGGTTCGAAGTTCGTCAAGAATGTGCCCGTTCCGCCCGAGGAGAGGCGCCGCTACGCCATCAGCGACGAGGAAATCTTGCAGCTCGCCCGTTGGGCCTGTGTCATCGAGGACCACTACAGCAAGAAGCGGGGGAAGTTTACCCCGATGGACATGGAGTGGGCGAAAGACGGATTGACCGGCGAGCTCTTCGTGCTGCAGGCCCGGCCGGAAACGGTCCAATCCCAGAAAAATCGGAACGTTTTGGAGATCTACCGGCTGCAGCAGAAGGGGAAGCCGTTGGTTTGGGGACGGAGCGTCGGCGAAAAAATTGCCAGCGGCGTCGCGCGGGTGATCCAAAGCGTTCCGCTTCTTCACGAATTCCGGGATGGGGAGATTCTCGTTACGGAGAAGACCGATCCCGACTGGGAGCCGGTGATGAAGCGGGCCGCTGCGATCGTGACCAATCGTGGCGGGCGTACCTGTCATGCCGCCATCGTGAGCCGGGAGCTCGGGGTTCCCGCCGTCGTCGGAACCGACAACGGCACGGAGGTCCTTCGCAACGGAGAGTCGGTGACCGTCTCCTGCGCCGAAGGGGAGGTGGGGACGGTCTACGAGGGCACGCTCCCCTTCACCGTGGAGCGCATCGACTTGCAGGAGCTGCCGCGGCCGAGGACCAAGATCCTCATGAACGTGGGCAATCCCGAGCAGGCTTTTTCCCTCTCCTTCATTCCCAATGACGGCGTCGGGTTGGCGAGGATGGAATTCATTTTGACGACCTATGTCCGCATTCATCCCATGGCGTTGATTCATTTCGATCAACTGGAGGACAAGGAGGCGAAGGCCGAGATCGAGCGGCTGACGGCGGGCTACCGGGAGAAACGAGAATTTTTCATCGAAAAGCTCGCCCAGGGTATCGCAATGATTACTGCGGCCTTTTACCCGAAGGACGTGATCTTTCGCCTTTCCGACTTCAAGACCAACGAATATGCCAACCTGATCGGAGGAAAGCAGTTCGAGCCTGTGGAGCGGAATCCCATGGTCGGTTTTCGAGGTGCCTCTCGGTATTACAATCCCCGCTACCAAGAAGGCTTTGCGCTCGAGTGCGCCGCAGCCAAGCGAGTTCGGGAAGAGATGGGGCTCACGAATCTCAAGTTGATGGTGCCGGTAGTGAGAACCGTGGAAGAGGGGCGTCGGGTGCTCGCCGAAATGGAGAAAAACGGCCTGGTCCGTGGACAAAACGGTCTGGAGATCTATATGATGTGCGAAGTCCCCAGCAACGTGATCTTGGCCGAGGAGTTTGCCGAGGTCTTCGATGGCTTCTCGATCGGCTCCAATGATCTGACGCAGCTCGTTCTCGGCGTCGACCGCGATTCCGAGATCGTGGCTCCGATCTTCGACGAGCGGAATGAAGCGGTGAAACGCATGGTTGCCCAGGTGATCCGCACGGCGAAGGCGGAGGGGCGAAAGATCGGCATTTGCGGCCAAGCTCCGAGCGATTATCCCGAATTTGCGGAGTTTCTCGTCGAGCAGGGAATCGACAGCATTTCCCTGAATCCCGACACGGTGATCAAGACCACGCTCGTCGTTCTGAAGAAGGAGAAGGAGCTTTCGCAGGGCAAAGACGAATGAGCCCCGGCGGAGAAGACGGTTCGGCGGAGCGGATCGCGTCGGATCTCTCCGCGGGTGTGTACGGGTTGGCTGCGTTCCTGCCGCCGCGGCGGGTGGCGGTGATTGGGGCGAGCGAAAGGCCGGGCAGCGTCGGTCGAGCGGTTCTCGAGAACCTTTCGAGCAGCTCCGCGAGCGTCTTCCCGGTGAATCCCCGCCACAGCCAAGTCTTGGACATGCCCTGCCATGCCAGCGTGACCGAAATCTCGCCGCCGCCCGACTTGGCCATCATCGCCACTCCGGCCCTTACCGTCCCTGGAATCATCGAAGAGTGCGCGGAGATCGGGGTGAAGGCCGCCTTGATTCTTTCCGCCGGCTTCAAGGAGACCGGTCCCGCCGGAAAGCTGTTGGAAGATCGGATGATCGCGACCGCCCGGGCGAAAGGGCTCCGGATCCTCGGTCCAAACTGCTTGGGCTTGATGCTTCCGCATGCTCATTGCAATGCCTCCTTTGCTGCGAAGATGGCCCTGCCGGGAAGTATCGCCTTTTTGAGCCAGAGCGGTGCCGTGGGGACGGCCATTCTCGATTGGAGTCTACGGGAAAAGATCGGGTTCAGCGCCTTCTTCTCTCTTGGATCGATGGCGGACGTCGATTGGGGAGATGTCCTTTTCTTCTTGGCGGATGATCCGAGGACCCGGAGCATCATCCTTTACATGGAGTCGATCGGGGATCCCGCTTCGTTTCTCTCAGCCGCCCGCGCGATCGGCTCTCAGAAGCCGGTCGTCGTGTTGAAGGTCGGCAGGACGAAGGCGGCCGCCCGTGCGGCTCTTTCGCATACGGGATCGCTGGCCGGAAGCGACGAAGCGATCGAAGCGGCTTTCCGTCGGGTCGGCGTCATTCGCGCACAGACCGTAGAGGAGCTCTTTTCGCTGGCAGAGGCGTTGGGCGGGAACGCACGTCCCTCGGGGCCCCGCTTGTCGATCTTGACCAACGCTGGCGGTGCCGGGGTCCTTGCGACGGACGCCCTCCTTCTCTCTGGAGGGGAGCTCGCGCCGCTCTCCGGGGAGACCCTCGAGGAGCTCGATCGGATTCTGCCTCCGAGTTGGAGCCGCAACAACCCGGTGGACATCATCGGGGACGCGGACGCGGATCGCTATCGCAAAGCGGCCGAAGTATTAAAAAAGGAGCCGCAGAGCGATGGGATGCTGGTGCTTCTCTGTCCGCAGGCGATGACGGAGCCGACGCGCACGGCGGAACTTCTCTGCGAGGCAGTGAAGGATTACGGGAAGCCGGTTCTCGCCGCTTGGATGGGCGGGGAAGCGGTAGAGGGAGGAACGGCTCTCTTCCATCAAGCCCGCATCCCCTGCTTCTCCTATCCGGAAGCTCCCGCGCGAGCCTTTGCCCTCATCTGGCAGCATCGGCGAAACCTCGAGCTCCTTTACGAGACTCCCCGCCTACTGGTGGATCCGGAGACATTGGGAACGGCGGCCGCTCGTTGCGAGGAGATTCTCCGGCGGGCGGAACGGGAGGAGCGCGTTCTGCTCGACGAGTGGGAGTCGAAGGAAATTCTTCGCGCCTTCGGGATTCCGGTGGTTGCCACCTGTCTGGCGGAAAGTGAGGAAGAGGCCGTCGCCCGAGCTCGATCGTTGGGGTTTCCCGTGGCGGTGAAGCTCCGTTCCCATAAGCTCCCCCATAAGAGCGATGTGGGGGGGGTTCGGCTGGGGATCGAGAACGAAGCGGCTCTGATCGCCGCTTACCGACAAATCCGGGATGCGGCTGTGGCGGCGGCCGGAGCCGATGCCTTTCTCGGGGTGACGGTCCAGGAGATGGCCGCAAAGAAGGGGATCGAGCTCATCCTGGGCAGTGCGGCCGATGCCCAGCTCGGACCGCTGCTGGTCTTCGGCGCGGGAGGAATTTTTGTGGATCTCCTAGAAGATCGAGCGACGGGGCTCCCGCCGCTCAACACGACATCGGCGAGGAGGATGATCGAAAGGACACGGATCGCCCGCGCGCTCCGAGGGATGCGGGGCATTCCCCCGTCGGACGAGAAGATTCTCGAAGAAATTCTGATTCGATTCAGCTCGCTGGTCCTCTCTCTTCCTCGGATTCGGGAAATCGACGTGAACCCACTCCTGGCTGCGGGCGATGGGGCGGTGACGGCTCTCGATGCGCGCATGGTTCTCTTCCCGCAGAGCACTCCTCCGGAGGCTCTTCCCCGTCCCGCCATCCGGCCCTATCCAGTCGAGCAGATCGAGACAACGAGATTGCGCGATGGAACCTTTCTCCGACTGCGGCCGATCCGGGGCGAGGACGAACCCCAACTGGTCGAGTTTCATCGGGGACTTTCGGAAGAAAGCGTCTTCTACCGCTATTTTCAGCACCTGAAATTGGAACAACGGGTTGCTCATGAACGACTGGCACGGATCTGCATGGCGGATTACAATATCGAGACGGTGTTGGTGGCGGAGGTTCTTCCTCCCCATCCAGAGGCCGGACGGATCGTCGCCGTCGGCCGCCTCAGCAAGCTTCACGGGTTTTCAGGGGCCGAGTTCGCCCTTGTGGTCTCCGATCGATGGCAGAGGAAGGGAATCGGCCGAATGCTGTTGGAGCGGCTGACATCGATCGGTCGGCGGGAAGGGCTCGAATGGATCATCGGCCGGATCCTGCCGGACAACGAGCCGATGAAGCGGATCTGCCTCGAATTGGGCTATCGCGTTCGGTTCAACGCGGAGTTGGGCGAGAACGAGGCGATCCTTTCCTTACGGATGCTCGGAGATGGAGGGAAGGCGGACCACAAGGAGGAGAGGTGAGAAGCGGGGAAAAAGCTTGGATCATTGCCACGGCGATCGGAATCGCAGGCAGCGCGGCGCCTGGATGGGCTGCCGAGGTCGATTTCGAGCGGTGCTTGAAGGCCGCATTGTCCGAGAAGCCGGGAAAAGTACGGGAGATGGAGATCGAGCGGGAAGAGCGAGGCGGGAAGATCTACAAATTTGAGATCAAGGATCGGGAGGGAAAGGAATGGAAGGTTCTCGTCAACGCCCAAACAGGGAGCCTGGTCGAGACCGAAGAAGCCGTGGGTAGGGGAAACCCGGCTTTTGAGAACGGGGCGAAGATCTCCTCGGAGGAAGCCCGCCGAATCGCTCTCGAGAAGTATCCGGGGAGGGTGAAGGAGGTGGAACGGAAGCTCGAGAAAGAGGGAACACCCGTTTACGAGGTGGAGATCGTGCCGAGGTCGGGAGGCAAGGAGCGGGAAGTGGAAGTCGATGCGGTGACCGCCAAGATTCGAGAGGTCCGCGAAGAGGAGTTCGAGATCGGCGAGCGGGATGAGGGAGATTAGCGGTTTTCGGATCGCGGTGCTTGCGCGGTATAGGGTTCGAACCTATGACCTCTCGCGTGTGAAGCGAGCGCTCTACCGCTAAGCTAACCGCGCTTGCTGCGTTCTCTTTTGATGCCATAGCTCCGAGGCGCCGGCAAGGGCGAATGAGGCGCGAAGCGCGTGCGGCGAGGCGTTCCCTTTCCTCTTGCCTTGCCATGAGGAAGTTTCCCGAGCAGACTGTCGGACGCAGAAAGAAGGAGCAGTAGCGGAGCATATGGCGCAGAGAGGGCTTGGCCGCGGACTCGATGCCCTTTTGGCGCGCGGCAAGATTGCTCTCTCAGAGCCGGATCGAGAGAAGGGAGAGCGCATCGAAAGTCTCCCGGTAGAGCGCTTGGTCAGCAGCCCCTATCAGCCGAGAAAGACTTTCAGCGAAGAAGCCTTGGAAGAGCTGGCAAGCTCGATTCGGGAGCGCGGAATTCTCCAACCGCTCATCGTCCGGCGGGTCGAAGAGAAGTACGAGATCATTGCAGGCGAGCGGCGGTGGCGTGCCGCCATCCGTACCGGACTTTCCGAGGTGCCCGCCATCGTTCGGAGCGCGAGTGATCAAGAGATGCTCGAGCTCGCGCTCGTGGAGAATCTCCAGCGCAGCGATCTTCCAATTCTCGAGGAGGCCCGGGGATATGCCCTTCTCCAGGAAAAATTCTCCCTCACTCAGGAAGCGATTGCGCAGAAGGTGGGGAAGAACCGGAGCACCGTTACCAATGCTCTGCGCCTTTTATCCTTGGAACCGGAAGTGCAGGAGCTTTTGGCGGGCGGCCGGTTGACCGGCGGTCACGGGAAGGCGATCCTCGGCTTGGAGGATTCAGCCGACCGCATCCGGGCCGCCCGCC